>JAFTKF010000279.1 GCA_017453405.1 Clostridia bacterium | reverse complement strand
CGAGAAGAGATACGAGCCTGCGGTGGGGATCACCATACGGAAGAGTTTCGAAAGACCCTGCTTACGGAGAGCAAACTGACCGAATACCACAAGGGTGGTCTGTGCAAAAGCAAGTCCGATAAAGAGGATGGTCGACCACATATAAGCTTCGCCGAAGAGCGAGTAGATCGCGGCAGGAAGTACCAGAATGAGGGAAGCAAGCGAGATGGTGAACCAAACCGCGTTACTACCGAAGAAGGGAGAGAAACCGCTGTTATACTGACCGGTACTCTTGGCAATGATCAGAAGCATACCAATGGAAGCAGCCACCAGAATAAGGAACTGAATGAGCGAGAAGAAGGGGATCTGCTTGGCGTTGTAGACCTTGATCGCGAGCGAATTCATAAGATCAATACCGTCTGTCAGCCAGTATTCGTCGCTAGCGGTAGCCTTGCCTTCGGCACGGTTCTTAATGGCTTCGATAATACGGTCGTCCATCGGTGCGTTGCCGGTGTAAAGAATTTCTTTCGGTTCTTTGCCAAGTCCGTTCTTGAAAGCCTCGAGTTCTTCAAGATAGACCTGATATTTTGCTTCATATGTACTGATGTAGTTGTAAAGGGGCTCGTAGTTCCAAGCCTGACCCTTGGCGTTATAGGGGTCTTTTGCGCCTTCCAGATCAGCAATATTCGAGTCAATGATCATACCGATCGCGGCAAAAAGCGCAAGAAGAATAACGAATGCGCCGTATAAATAGAGAAATTTATACTTGCCGATGTGTGTTTTCGCCTTTTCTACAAAGGGCGGCAACGGCTTCTTGGTTTCAGTCTTTGTCTGGTCCATAAAGAAACTCCTACTCTTTCTATTATCTTACTATTAATGTTATCACAATCCACGCTTTTTGTCAAGGGTAAAATCGCTTTTTTTGTTTATTATCTACAAGTGAAATTCTCATCGGAAGATTCTGACGGCAATTCGCAGCTTTCCCTTGCGGGTATCCCCTGTTACCCCTTCAAAAAGAAAGCGTCCCTTGCCCCTGACCGAAACGATCTCGCCTTGATGAAGCGAATAGGCGCTTTTTTGTACAAGGCGCCCGTCGATCATCACAAGCCCTTTTTGTAGATGGGTCTCGGCTTCCTGACGGGAAAGCTGGTAAACGGCGGCATTTGCCGCATCCAGCCGTTCACTTGCCACCACAAGCTCGGTGATCTCGGGCAGGGTCATGCTTGCCGTCGGTGGGGTATCGATCGTTTCGACTTTGACATCGGTGTGCCTGACTTTTTTGAGCGTTTCGGCAATATAGGGCGCGACGGTTTCTTCGGCATAGAGATAGCCGATATTGCCTGAGATCACAATATCCCCGAGACATTCGCGGCGGATGCCGAGCGACATCAGACCCCCGAGCAGATCGCGGTGGGACAGGGTGTCGGCGAATTTCATTTGCACGGGTGCGATCATCAGAAAGACGCAGGGGGCTTCTCCCGCATAGCCGAAGAGCTCTTCTGAGCCGAAGAGGGCAAGACAGCGCTCAGCCCCCGCAAAGCCACCCTTCAGGGTATATGCGCCGATCGCGCCCTCACGGCGCAAAAAGACAAGCTCTGCCTGTTCGGCAAGGGTCAGAAAGTGAGAGGCGGTATAATAGCCGCCGTCATACGCCTCGCGCGAGAGCTCGCACATACGGTTTTTGAATAATCTGATATCGTCCATCGGTTACTCTTTCGTAAAAATTCATCTTTCTATTTCAGTATACCATTAATTATGGGAATTTGCAATTCTTTTTCCAACAAAAGCACTTTACTTTGCACGGAATCTGTAGTATAATGAAACAAATGATACAGTGAGGTGAGACCGTGACTGAGGTGCGTTTTGGCGTTGTGGGTATTGGCAATATCGGCAGTATGCACGTGCGCAATTTGTTTGAGAAAAAAATCCGCGGCGCAAGACTTTCGGCTGTTTGCGACTGCGATGAAGAAAAGCTTCGGCGTACCGTGGAGACATACGGTGTTCCCGGCTTTGCCGACTGGCGCGAGCTTCTTCGGTCGGGTGCTGTCGATGCCGTCCTGATCGCCGTACCGCACGCCCTTCACTGCGAGATCGCGATTGCGGCAATGCAGGCAGGACTTCACGTATTGACCGAAAAGCCTGCGGGTATCAGGGTGTCAGAGGTGCGGCGGATGAACGCCGAAGCTGACAGGCATCCGGTGGTGTTCGGCATTATGTTCAATCAGCGCACCAATATGCTCTTTGCCAAAGCGAGGGAGCTTGTGCGATCGGGTGCGCTGGGAAAGCGCAAGCGCCTCAGTTGGATCATCACCAACTGGTATCGCACGCAAAGCTACTATGATTCCGGCTCGTGGCGTGCCACGTGGCGGGGAGAGGGCGGCGGTGTTTTGCTCAATCAAGCGCCCCACAACCTCGATATCGCGCAGTGGATCTTCGGAATGCCCAAAACCGTTCGCGCCGTTTGCCGCGAGGGGCTGTATCACAATATCACTGTCGAGGATTATGCCGCCATTTACGGTGAGTATGACGACGGGGCATCCCTGCAGTTTATCACGACCACGGGAGAATTCCCGGGGACGAATCGGCTGGAGATCGTGGGCGATCGCGGCAAGCTTGTGCTGGAAGAGGGCAAGCTGAAATGCTGGCTTCTCACAGAGTCGGAGGAAGCGGTGCGCTTTTCCTCGGATGTCGGAATGCCGAGGATCCCCTATACCTATGAAGAATTTACGCCGGACGCTCCCGAGCGCGCGCACTGCGGCATTCTTGAAAATTTCACCGAAGCGATCCTTGAAGGAACGCCCCTTCTTGCCGACGGGCGCGAGGGCATTCATCAGCTGACGCTGACAAACGCCGCGTATCTTTCGGCTTGGACCGATACGGTGATCACGCTTCCGATGGATGAAGCGTTATTTGATCAATACCATAACGAAAAAGGAAACAGCGAACAGGAAAAGCCGAAAAGCGCCGCCAAGGGCGGTGACGAGGAGCATCTTCCGCGCTGGCAGGTGAACTGGTAATGGAAAAACTGAAGCTTTCCGCCTTTGCCGACGAAGCGAGTGCCGCTTTGTCCGAGCAGATCAAGGCACTGAATGACAATGACATCCCCTATATTGAGGTGCGCGGCGTGGACGGCAAAAACGTGTCCTCGCTGACCTTGGCAGAAGCCAAGGAAACCTATCAAAAGCTGAAGGCAGGCGGTATTTCTGTCTACAGCATCGGCTCGCCGATCGGTAAGGTCCGACTGGGCGACGATTTTGAAAACGAGCTTGCCCGTTTTGAACACACCTTGGAGATCGCCCGTGTGATGGAGGCTTCCTGCATCCGTCTGTTCAGCTTCTTTGACGCATCCCTTCTCGGCGAGGGGGCACGGGAGGCGGTCATCACCCGTCTTACCGCCTTTGCCGATCGCGCGAAGGATTCGGGCATCGTGCTTTGCCACGAAAATGAAAAAGGTATTTACGGCGATACCGCCGAGCGCTGTTTGGATATTGTGAGCACCGTTTCGGGCATCAAGAGCGTATTTGATCCTGCGAACTTTGTACAGTGCGGTGTGGATACCGCCAAGGCGTGGGAGCTCTTGAAGGATACCGTGCAGTATCTGCACGTCAAGGATGCCCTTGCCGATGGCACGGTCGTGCCTGCGGGCTACGGCATCGGCAATCTCGAAGCGATCACTGCCGACTATATCGCACGCGGCGGTAAGGTGGCAACCTTAGAGCCGCACCTGCACGCCTTTACGGGTCTTTCCGCGCTTTCGGGCGAGGATGCTGACAGAATCATCGGCAGCCGCCGTTTTCAAAACGGCAGAGAAGCGTTTGACTATGCTGTCAAGTGCTATCGCGAGCTGCTTGCGCGTATCTGACACAACAAAAACCGATCAAAGAGGACACGATGGAAGCTTACACAGGCAATCAGCCTTATATCTTTATCAGCTATGCACACGCGGATGCCGATCGCGTGATTCCCATCCTTGACGAGCTTTTTGCGCGGGGCTTTCGCATCTGGTACGATGCGGGCATTGCGGTGGGAAGTGAGTGGCCGGAATATATCGCCGAGCATCTGAACGGCTGTACGGCTTGCCTTGCGTTTATATCCAAAGCCTCGCTGGATTCGCAGAACTGCCGCCGCGAGATCAATTTTGCCATTTCCAAAAAGAAAGAGCCGATCGCGGTGTATCTCGAAGAGGTCACGCTTTCGCTCGGTATGGAAATGCAGCTCGGCACGGCGCAGGCGATCTATTATAACCGCTATCGTTCGGTTTTTGCTTTCGTGGATGCGCTGTCGGAGGCAAGCACGCTTGCTTTTTGCTCCGACACTCCCAGAACGAGCCAAAAAACGCCCTCAGTACCGCCCGTGCCACCCAAAAATGAACCGAAACCGACGCCCACGCCCCAAAGACAAAATCCGATCCTTCCGCCCACGGCGCAAAATCGGCGCGTGGGAGGGAGCGGCATTACATCAACTTCAACCGTAACGATCGGGGGCGTCACCTATTCGGGCGGCGGAATCTCTGTCTCGGGAAACGGCGGTACGGTGCTCGTCAACGGCACGGTGGTTTCGGGCAGTGCACCCCCGCCGAAGGGCTATCGGGATGCCGATGGCATCGAATATCGCGATAACGGGAACGGTACGGCGACTGTGGTTGGCGTTGCCGATTACGCGCCATCCCGTCTGATGATCCCCTCACAATGTCCGAGAGGCAATACGGTGGTTGCGATCGGCAGTTATGCGATGCAAAATGCCGTACAGCTTTCTCACGTATCCTTTCCACCCACGGTGAGAACGGTTGAAAGCTACGCGTTTTACAATTGCGCGGCTCTTCGCTCGCTGTTGTTTACAAGCGGTATTGCCGAGATCGGCGCGTATGGCTTTTATAACTGTATGCAGTTAGAAAGCGTGATTTTGCCCGAATCGCTGACGGCGATCGGCAGCTATGCCTTTTATAACTGTATGGGACTTGCGCGTGTGACATTTCCCCGTCACCGCGTTGCCATCGGCGCGTATGCGTTTCATAACTGTATGTCGCTGAAAACCCCCATTCCGTATTAACAAATGCAGAAATTCCCCGAACGCCAAC
Source organism: Clostridia bacterium (assembly GCA_017453405.1). Classification (GTDB taxonomy): domain Bacteria; phylum Bacillota; class Clostridia; order Oscillospirales; family CAG-272; genus RGIG1993. The sequence goes on along the minus strand of JAFTKF010000279.1, from coordinate 4,688 downwards.
GGGTTGGTGTTCGGGGAATTGTTTTATGGTTATTCCGAGAAGGGGACGTTGCCCGAGAGAAGGGCAGCTCCCGTGGGATCTTTCAGGGTAACGGTTGCGGATACGACCGTGCCTTCGGGGATATCGGTGATCGCTCTGCCAAAGAGAAGACAGCCGATATCGGCGCGGAAGGTGTCGCCGTCGGCGGTGACACTGCGGAAGAGGGTGAAATCCTCTGAACCGACGCCGAGTGTTCCCGTATAAGTCTTTTTCGCACCGCTTGCGGTGGTGAATTCGACCGTCACCGACAGAGATTCAAAGCTGAAGAGCACTTCCTCGTTGCAGACGAAGATCACGCGCAGATCCTGAAGGGAATTTTCGGTTCTGACCTGCATATATGCCGAAATGGTCTCGGAGGAAAGCGTTTCATCCTTGGGGGTGTCGGGTGTGGGATCGGGATCGGGTGTGGGATCGGGCGTTTGTTCGGTGTCGGGGGTCTCTTCGGTGTCAGGGGTTTCTTCGGCGTTCTTGGCTTCGCCCGAGGGGGTTGTCATCGTTTCGGGAATTTCCTCGCCGAAGAGCAAAAAGGCAAATTCGGGATAGTCGACAAACACATTGCGCGTGCCCGTGATCGACTGCACCGAGTCGTTTCTGCCAAGCTCCCACGTATCGACGGGGTCTTCTTCCATCCACGTGAGAAGCACATCAAGGCTTTCCATCACGCCTCTTGTGCCCCAGGTGCTGTATTGACCGTTGCCGTCTACGTTGCCCCAACGTACATAGACATACAGGAAAATGCGTGCCACATCGCCGCGCAGATCGTGCTCGCCGCCCGATTCGCTGTTGGGGTTGTAGTAACCGCTGCTCTGCCCGTATGCCTTGTTGCCGCGTGCGCCGTTTTCGCTCGTCGCGGTGGGGCGGAGCATCATAATATCGTTTTCGTCATCGCCGCCAAGCCCCTTACTGTTGGGCCAGGTGTGCTCGCGATTCCAGGTAGAGCCGCTATCCCAGTTAGGTCCGATCGCCGTACCCGAATAGAAAGAGGAAATTCTGCCGCCGCTGTTTTCACAGTCGGTATATTGGTAGAGCGGTCTTGTTTCGCCGTAGCTTGTGATCTTGGTGTGGCGGTCCTTCATCAGCTTCTGTAACGCCTTGTAGAGCGCACTGCTCGGTGCGGTGGAGGTACCGGTACCGCCCTGATAATCGGAAAGCACATCATACGTATTGTTGCCCGTGTAAAACGCGATGGCATTGGGGGAAAGGAAGGTGGCTTCTTCCTCGCGCTCGCCCCAGTTATAGATGTATTTGCCGCTGTAAACATAGTCTACCGTATTGCCGCTTGCCTGCAGGGTGAATGCGGGCAGGTAGGATACGGTGATCATAAAAATAAGCAGCACGGCAAGACAGCGTCGGGTGAATGGTTTCATCAAACGAATCTCCTTTTTACTTGTGAATGTTTCGATCAGTCTAGTTTACCACAGAAAGCGGGGAAAAGCAAGAGTTTTTTTCAAGATGTCTCTTTTTTTGCCCGTGTTCGGCAAAGCCTTGTGAGAATGCGTTATTTTTTCTTGCAATGGGGGCGGAGTTGTGCTATAATGGGGTAACGAAATCAAAGAGGTGGCTTATGGCAGTCTTTTATTCTCATATGCGCGAAGCCTCGGGACTTTGCCTTGGCGGTCTCGGCACGGGATCGGTGGAGCTGTATCCCGACGGCGAGCTTCACAACTGGCAGATCTATAACACACCGCGCTGGTCGACACGTTGTTTTGAGAACAAGGTGGACGACGGCGAGGACTATGCGGGGGCGCTGTCCTTTTATCTTCGCTGTGATGACGGCGAGAAGGTGGTGCTTCGTAAGCTGTCGCAACGGGCAGAAAGCGAGGAATTTACCTATCGGATGTTCCCCTTCGTCAAGCCGATCGAAAGCATTCGTTCGGAGATCCGTTTTCCGCAGGGAACGCTCTTATATGGGGATGAAGCCCTCCCCGTGACCTGCAAGGGTGTTTTTACAGCCCCCTTTGTGCCCCATCGCTCGGATCTTTCCGCTCTCCCCGTGTGGTCGGTGACCTTTACCGTGGAAAATCCCACCGATCGCTTGGTGAATGTCAGCCTTCTGTCAAAGCTCAAAACCGATTTTGCCAATCCCGACGGGGAGCGCTATGCCGTTACGCACGAGGGGGGCAGAGCAACGCTCAGTATCACGCCTATGCCTTCCCATCAGCCGAACACCGGCTCGCTGGCGCTTGCCGTATCGGGCAAGGGCAAGGCAAGCTATATCGGGGGCGATTATACGCTGTATCTTGACGAATACGTGTCGCATTCGCAGTACGGCATCACGCAGGAATCCTTTTTGTTCCCTTTTTATGAAACGGGGGAATTGCCCTCGACGGTGGCAGGAGAGGCTTTACCCGATGACTTTTTTGACAATACGGCGCTTGAAGACGCCATCCGCCGTCTTTTGCAGTATCCCTTTGCGCAAAGCCTTCTGAGTCGGCTGACGGCAGTATACCCGGGGTATCCCGCAAATGATGAAGAGAAAGCCGCCTTTCTTGCGGTCTGTCAGCGACAGCTTCGCGATTTTACAAGGCGGAAAAAGCCCTTCGGCGGCTCGGCACTTTGCGAATCGCTGACACTGGCGGCAGGGGAGAGCTGTGATATCACCTTTACCTTTTCGTGGTATTTACCCAATCACATCGGTGAGGGCGGTAAAATGCTCGGGCATTATTATGAAACGCTTGCCGATAACGCGAAAGATGTGCTTGCCCTTGCCGAGCGTGAAGGTGTGTTTGACAAGGCGGCGGCATTTTCCCGTCTTTTGTTCAAAACTGCGGTAGCTTCGGTCTATCCCGATGCCTATTCCTTGCATTTGTCCACCCTTGTGAAGGATTCGTGGTATCTGAAAAACGGCGACTTCGGCTTGTGGGAGGGGCTTGGATATTGCGGCTTCAATACGACCGATATTCTCTACCACGCCTCGCACAGCCTTGCGGTGTTGTTTCCCGATCTTGAAAAGCGCGTGATGGCACATACCGCCGCGTTTCAGCGTGAGGATGGCAGAATGCCCCATTTTTTCACCCCTGACCTTGATTCGGTGGATAACGGCTTCCACCGCGTGGATATGAATCCGCAGTATGTGCTGATGGTGGGGCGTGATTATCTCGCAAGCGGCGACCGCGAGGCACTGGCATCACTCTGGCAGACGGTGGTGAGGGCACTTGCCTCTACCGAGGCGCTTGATCATAACGGCGACGGTCTTCCCGACTATGACACGGCGTACAACACCTACGACGCGTGGCATTTTGAGGGAACACCCTCGTATATTGCGATTCTGTGGCTGTCGGCTTTGAAAATGGCGATCTACCTTGCCGATGTCTTAGGTGAGGACGAACGGCGCGTGCATTGGCAGACGCTTCTTGATAAGGGTCTTGTTTCGCTGGAGGAAAAGCTGTTTAACGGCAACTGTTACGACCTTTGGGTGACGGACGACGGACGGCGCGACTATGCGGTGATGACCGACCAGCTTGACGGCGAGATCTTTCTGCGCCTGACGCTTGGCGAGGGCAATCTTTCGGACGAACGCTTTGCCGCTGTCATCCGCTATCTGATCAAGACCAATTACCGTAAAGGGTCAGGACTTGTCAACGCCACCTTCCCGAAGGACCGTGCGCCGACGGTGTATACCTTCAAAAATTGCCAAGCCGAGGCACAGTGGACGGGCATTGCCTATCTGATGGCGGCGGCGCTGGAAATGATCGGCGATTGGGAGATCGCACAGGAGCTTCTGGAAACGGTGCACGAAAACCAAAGAGCCTTTGGCGCGTTCTTCAATCATTGGGAATGCGGCTTCCGTTATACAAGACCGCTTTCCTCGTGGCTGGTTTTGACAGCGCTCGGCGGCATCCGTACCCGCGCGGCAGAAGGCATTCTCGCGCTTTTGCCTCACAGCGAGTGGGGCACGCATGTATATCCCTTGGTAACTGCAGAGGCGCTTGGCGGCGTGCGTTTTGACAACAGATGCTGTACCGTCACCTGTCGGGAAGGAACGCTGACACTGAAGGTCTTACAGCTTCCGAAGAGCCAAGCGGTCATTTGCGAACCTGCCTGCGACATTCGCTACGGCGATACGACGACACTCTTCTTTGATCCGCCCCTTGTCCTGACTGCAGGCGATTCGCTCACCGTACACACCGATACGCAAAGCTGATCGCAAAAACGCATTTTATTCTTTTCTCCGGTAACGGATAAAAAAACTCCTCAGGGCGCAAGCCCTGAGGAGTTTTGTCTATTGGGGAATTATTCGTAAAGCTTTGCGTACTTCGTGAGTCTGTCGTACTTCGCAGCGGCATTGGCAACAGCCTTTTCGAAGAGCTCGTTTGCTCTTTCGGGGAACTGCTGAACAAGTCTTGCGTAACGGGTCTCGCTCTTGATGAAGTCGGTGTAGCTTGCGGTGGGTTCCTTGCTGTCGAGGGTGAAGGGATTCTTGCCTTCAGCCTTAGCGGCAGGATTGAAGCGGAAGAGGTGCCAGTAGCCTGCTTCAACCGCTCTCTTCATTTCGAGCTGGCAGTTGGTCATACCGCCCTTAACGCCGTGCATTTCGCAGGGAGCGTAACCGATGACGATCGAAGGTCCGTCGTAAGCTTCTGCTTCAACGAGAGCCTTGATGGTCTGGTTCATATCAGCGCCCATTGCGATCTGTGCAACGTATACGT
>JAFTKF010000278.1 GCA_017453405.1 Clostridia bacterium | reverse complement strand
ATCACGTAGTAAAGGCGGGCACAGATGATGGCAGGAAAGACGATCCAGAGTGCACAGTCGAGAATATCATCGAGCAAAAAGCCTTTTTTGCGTGTTTGCAGATACACGTAATAGACGGCAAACAAAATGCCCGTGACAACAAAAAGGGCATACCATTTGATCGAAAAGTCACCGATCGCAATGGCATCGGGATCCATTTCAAAAGGTCCGATCCCAAAGCCCGGAAACGATACTTGTTTATAAAGCATACAAAGTCCTTTCTTATTTTCGTATGGAGTGATACCGTAGTATAGCACAGTTTTGAGAATATTTCAAGATTATCGGTGAAATTTCACGGTATTTCTTGTGAAAAGTGAGCGGTAACGGCGATCGACGGGAGATAGCAAGACAGAAGTTTTCGAAAAACGGACGGTGCGGCAATGGCGATCTTTTCAAAAATGGAGGTGTAAAGTGCTAAGATTTGGTGAAACTATGATAAATCGGGTGCTCTTTCAGGCATTCACTTGGGTAAAAACGGGGAAAATGTGTTTTTTTACAAAAAAAATAACAAAAATCTATTGTAAATCGCGAATAAGTGTGCTATTATATCAGGTGGAAATCTTAAAAAACTTTATTTTGAGGTGAAAGACTATGTCTATGTACAACAAGAAAACGATTGAAGACATTTCGGTAACAGGTAAAAAGGTTCTTGCAAGATGTGACTTTAACGTTCCCGTAAAGGACGGCAAGATCACGGACGATAAGAGAATCGTCGGCGCAATGAAGACCATTCAGTATCTCGTGGATAACGGCGCGAAGGTTATTCTTTGCTCGCATATGGGCAGACCTCACAATGTTCTTGACGAGAAGCTCGCACTTTCCAAGAAAGAAAAGAAGAAGATCGAAGCACTTCCCGAAGAAGAAAGAGAAGCTGCTACTGCTCAGGCTCTTGAAAAGGCAAAGGGCGATATCACCAAGCTTTCTCTGAAGATCATCGCAGACGATCTGACCGCTAAGGGCATCAACGTCACGCTCGCAAGCGATGTTGTCGGTCCTGACGCACAGGCTAAGGCTGCCGCTCTTAAGAACGGCGAAGTTCTGCTTCTTGAAAACGTTCGTTTCCACGCGGCAGAAGAAAAGAACGATCCCGCATTTGCCAAGGCACTTGCCGGCCTTGCTGACATTTACGTAAACGACGCATTCGGTACGGCACACAGAGCACACGCTTCCACCGCAGGCGTTGCTGACTACCTTGAAACCGCTGTTTGCGGCTACCTCATCCAGAAGGAAATCGAGGTTATGGGTAAGGCTCTTGAAAATCCCGCACGCCCCTTCGTTGCCATCCTCGGCGGCGCTAAGGTTTCGGATAAGATCGGCGTGATCAACAACCTCATTGAAAAGGTTGACACCCTCATCATCGGCGGCGGTATGGCGTACACCTTCTTCAAGGCTAAGGGCTTTGAGATCGGTACTTCGATCTGCGAAAACGACAAGATCGACCTTGCTAACGGTCTTCTTGAAAAGGCTGCAGCCAAGGGCGTGAAGTTCCTTCTCCCTGTCGATAACAAGCTCGGTCGTGAATACGATCCCGCAACCGAATCGATGTATGTGGATTCCACCGCAATCCCCGCAGATTGGATGGGTCTTGATATCGGTCCTAAGACCGAGGCTCTCTTTGCAGAAGCTCTCGTCGGCGCAGGTACTGTCGTATGGAACGGTCCCATGGGCGTTTCCGAATGGGATAACTTTGCAAGCGGTACACGCGCAGTTGCAAAGGCGGTTGCTGAAAGCGGCGCTGTATCGATCATCGGCGGCGGCGACTCCGCAGCGGCTGTTGAAACGCTCGGCTATGCTGACAAGATGACCCACATTTCCACCGGTGGCGGTGCATCCCTTGAATTCCTCGAGGGTCTTGAGCTTCCCGGTATTGCTTGCCTCAACGACAAGAACTGATCACAACTGAGGAGAATACAAATGAGCTCGAGAAAAAGAAGACCTGTCATTGCAGGTAACTGGAAAATGAATATGACACCCTCTGCGGCAAAGGAATTTATCGCAGAGCTTTACGAAAACGTCAAGGGCAAGCGTGGCTGCGACATCGTGGTTTGCGTTCCTGCCATTGACATTCCCGCTGTTGCCAAGGCATGTGCAGGCAAGAGCATCAAGGTGGGCGCACAGAACGTACACTTTGAAAAGAGCGGTGCTTACACCGGTGAGATTTCGGCTGATATGCTGGTCGATGCCGGCGTAAAATACGTGGTTGTCGGTCACAGCGAAAGAAGACAGTATTTCGGCGAAACCGACGAAACGGTCAACAAGAGAACCCGCGCGGCAATCGCGGCAGGTCTTACCGCCATTGTTTGCGTTGGTGAAGTTCTTGCCGAACGCGAAGCCGACATTACCGAAGAAGTGGTTTCCCGTCAGGTCAAGCTTGCGCTTGCCAACATTTCGGCTGACGAAATGAAGCAGGTCATTATTGCTTACGAACCCGTATGGGCAATCGGTACCGGTAAGACGGCAACCGCTGAGCAGGCGGAAGAGGTTTGCGCACTGATCCGCGGCGTGATCGCGAAGAAGTACGGCAAGCAGGTAGCAAGAGAAGTGATCATTCAGTACGGCGGTTCGATGAACGCCAAGAATGCGGCTGAGCTTCTTGCTATGGAAAATATTGATGGCGGTCTGATCGGCGGCGCTTCCCTGAAGGCGGCTGACTTTGCCGTTATCGTAGACGCGGCTCAATAACAGCTTGAAAGAAAACCGATAGGCGAGCCTATCGGTTTTCTTACCCCATTTTGACAATACCAAAGAAAAGGTGTGATTTTTTGAATATCTGGCATGATATGAATCCCGACCATATCCGTGAGAACGATTTTGTTGCGGTCGTGGAGATTCCGAAGGGAAGTAAAAACAAATATGAGCTTGACAAGGAAACCGGCTTTTTGAAGCTTGATCGCACCTTGTATACGGCAACCCACTATCCTGCCAATTACGGGTTTATCCCCCGTACCTATGCAGACGACAATGACCCGCTGGATGTGATGATCATCTGCTCCGAGCCGATTCATCCGATGACGCTTGTCAGATGCTATCCCGTCGGCGTGATCTCGATGCTTGACGACGGCAAAAAGGACGAAAAGATCATCGCGATCCCCTTCAGCGATCCCGTGTATAACGGCTACCGCTCGGTCTATAATCTGCCCAAGCACATTCACGACGAAATGGGACATTTTTTCTCGGTCTATAAAACGCTTGAGAAAAAGCAGACGGTTGTCGATGAAGTGGGCGATTTCACCGAAGCAATCGAGGTCATCCGTCAGGCGATTGAAAACTATCAAAAGACCTTCTGTGAGGATGACGAATAACCGATTCCAAACACTCTTTTTCCAAAGAAAGGAGTGTTTTTCTTTTGTGAAAGAAAAAACGGTATACAGCTTGACTATTTTGAAAAAAATGGTATAATGAAAGAAAAAGTTTTTAAAAACGGAGATAAATATGAAAAAAATCGCATTAGCGTTACTATTCCTCCTTTCTGTGCTTGCCCTTTTGGTGTCCTGCCAATCAGACGGCACAAGCGATGAAAACGGTTTAGAGTATCAATTGAATGCCGACGGCTCGGGATATACGGTAGTCGGTATCGGCAATTGTACTGCAACTGAGGTAGTCATTCCGAAAACCTACAAGGGTCTGCCGGTTGTGGAGATCGGTCGGGAAGCATTTTCTTTCTACAAACTTACTTCGGTTAAGATTCCCGGCAGCGTGAAAAAGATCGGTGATCGCGCGTTTGCGGAGTGTTCGATGCTGAATGAGGTTATCCTTTCCAAAGGTCTTACCGAGATCGGCGTATATGCCTTTTATCGGTGTTCCGCGCTTTCTGAGATCGTAGTTCCCGACAGTGTTAAGACGGTTGAACGAAATGCTTTCTCAAATTGCACCTCTCTTGCTGGTGTGACGCTTGGCAAGGGGGTAGAGGAGATCGAACTCTATGCATTTTTAGACTGCGGTGCGCTTGCGACGCTTACGGTCGATCCCGATAACCGTGTCTATCGCTCAGAGGGCAACTGCCTGATTGAGCAACGTAGCAGCTCGCTGGTGTTGGGCTGTAAGACTTCGGAGATT
>JAFTKF010000277.1 GCA_017453405.1 Clostridia bacterium | reverse complement strand
TTTACACCGACGCCGTCTATACACCGACAAAAGACGAACAAGAGGCTTTAAAAACGCGTTATCCTTTACTCGACTTTGATACCGTATCCCTCGCCGATGCCGCCGTTGTTCCGATCGCACGACTTTCTACCCAAACCCTGAATCCACCTTCACCCCAAGCTCGCCTCCGGTGATTTGCCAATCGGAAAGCTCAACTTCATAAAAGTGCGCACCAAAACCAAGCAACCATAACCGTCAAAACGCTCCCCGCGAATCATTCGCGAGGAGCGTTTTTTCTATTAGTTTCCAATCAGATCCACTATGAAAACGGTTCTCTTACTGATCCGCCCAGTCCCATACAACGGCACAGTTGGTGGAATTCCACGCCTCGTTCCAGCCTTCAGGCTGACTTTCGGCTCTGCAGTGAATGACAAGGTTACTGCACGCCAAAAAAGCATCCTCGCCGATCTCTGTCACACGTTCGGGAATCACAATAGTAGCAATGGCAGCACATCCTGCAAAAGTACCCGTACCAATCGTACTTAGACTTTCGGGAAGCGTCACCGATTGCAGGCTTTCACAGTCACCGAACGCAAATGCCCCAATCGATTGCACCCCCTCTTCGATATCAACCGTTTTCAGATTGATACAGCGGAAGAACGCGCCGTCCGTAATCACTTCTACCGTAGCAGGAACGGTAATCTGTTCAAGACCGCCGCACTCCCAAAACGCATCCTCACCAATAACGGTAACACTGCCGTCGTCGGGAATACAGCTTTCCTTGCAACCGAAGACAAGCGTTTTGCTTTCGCGATTAATCAGGCAATTGCCCACACTGCAATAAAGAGGATTGCTTTCATCCACCGTAATTGCGGCAAGACTGATGCAACCCGCAAAAGCAGTGGCATCAAGTTCGCTAAAACCTTTCGGAAAGTGAATGCCGCCAAGACTCATACATTCGCCGAAGGCGCTTTTGCCGATGCGGACAACACCGCTTCCCAGTGTAACCTCAATCAGGCTGATACAGCCCTGAAATACAGACGCTTCGATCTCCGCAAGAGCATCGGGCAGAGTAACAGCTTCAAGACTGACACATCCTTCAAACGCACGCGTACCGATTTTCATCAGCGTGTCGGGCAAAATCACACGCTCAAGCCCTTCACAATAGGCAAATGCAAGCTCACCGATTTCACGAATCCCCTCCGAAACCGTCACGCTTGACAGCGAGGTGCATTCAGTAAAGGCATAGTTACCGATCGATACAACAGGCTTGTCCTGATATGTGGCAGGAATGATCAGATCACTTTGAGAATAGCTGCCGATTCCCACGATGATGTAACCCTGCCCGTCATTCGTCAAAGAAAAATCGAGCTGCAACGCAGGATCCTCGGTCGTCACAGCAGGCGCGGTTGTTTCCTCGTCAAAATTGGTTGTGGTAATCACATTTTCGGCAGTTGTGGCGGGCGCGTTCGTTTCCCTGTCAGCAGTCGTATCAGTGTCAGCGCAGGATACTGCCGCCAACAGCACAAACATCACCGACAGTAATAGCAATAGTCTTTTCATAACAGTTCCTTCTTTCTTCTATCTATGAGGTATACTATTGTACCATTTTTATGAGAAGGCGTCAATAATCCTGCCAAAAATTGTAAAAAAATGCAAGATGTGCGGTATTGGGTACATAAAACCGCTCCGACAGCACAAGGCGTGTCGGAGCGGCGACAGTTTTATTTCATTCTGGCTTCTGCCTTAAGTTCCTTGACAAGGATCTTGACAACACCGTTGGCACAGCTTTCGATCTCGCCCGAAGTGAGCGTCTTATCGTTTGCACCGATCGTCAGACGAACGGTAACACTCTTCTTGCCTTCAGGCACCTGAGCGCCCTTGTATTCATCCACAAAGGCAACATCCTTGAGATAGCTCTGATTGTTTTTCTTCTTCAGAGCCGTCGCGCGGATCTGTTCCCACTTGATGTCGGTATCAAAGAGAAGCGATACATCATATTCAATGGTGGGATATTCGGCAAGATGCGTAAAGACATTGGTTCTCGACTTGAAGGGCTTCAGCGCATCGGTGTTGATCTCAAAGAGAACGGTTGCAAGGTTCTTGATACCGCAAGCAAGCGATGCCTTTTTCGAAAGGAGCGCAAGGTCGCCGATCTTCTCGTCACCGAGACAGATATTGAGCCAAACCGTTTCGTCTGCCCAGACGGGCTTGGTCTCACGCTTGAAGGTAAAGCCTTCCATATGCGTAAAGCGCGACATATTTTCAATCACGCCCTTCGCCTTCAAAAAGAGCTGCTTCATACCGTCCGAGGGCGCGGCAAACGCACCCGCAACGTGTCTTTCCTGCGTAGGAAGCACTTCTTTTTCATCATACTTCGACTGATAGTTTTCATCTCTGAAAATCTGTGCTTCTTCAAAGATCGCAAACTCCGTGAAGTAACGCTCATTCTTCACAACCGCACGGCAAAGATTGGGCAGAAGCGACGAACGGATATAGCTTTCGGTGGGAGAAGGCGGTGTCGAAAGCTTCAGAACACCCTCGGTCGATTGCAGAATTGCCGCAACAAATTCATCACTCATCCAAGGATAGGTGAAGACTTCCTGCATATTGCAACGGATCGCAAGATATTCCTTGATCTTTCTTACAAGGTCGATCTCCAGCTGGTTGATCGTACCCTCAAAGCTTGTCACGATGGGAGTAGGCTCAAAATTCTCATAGCCGTACATACGTGCAACCTCTTCCATAATGTCAGCCTTAATGCCAACATCACCGGTCGAACGCCACGTAGGAACGACAATATGCATATCTGTATCGGTAAAGGATACTTCAAAGCCGAGAAGACCCAGCTTCTTCGATACCTCTTCATTGGGAATGCGCTTGCCGAGACGGCGATCGAGCCAGGACAATTCCACATCGATCTCCTTCTTCACAAGCTTATTCGGATAGCTGTCGGCAAATGCCGTCACCTTCATATCGGGATAAAGCGCCTTGAAGAATTCCATCGTCATCGAAAGCGCAAGATCACAGCGTTCGGGGTCAACTGCCTTTTCGTAGCGCGAGGACGCCTCGGTACGGTTGTCATAGCGAAGCGCCGTTCTTCTGACGCCGGTCGATTCAAAGTTTGCGATCTCCAGAATCACCTTTTCGGTCGTTTCGTGGATCGAATCCTTGACACCGCCCATAACACCGGCAAGGGCAACAGCACCTTCACTGTCGGCAATCACAAGATCATCCTCGGAAAGCGAGAGCTTTTTGTCATTGAGAAGCTGAAGCTCCTCACCTGCTTCGGCACGGCGAACAATGATCTTATCGGAAATATTGTCAGCATCAAAGGCGTGGGTGGGCTGACCGAGCGCGAGCATCACATAGTTCGTCACGTCAACCAGCGCATTGATCGGGCGCATACCGACGCGCCAGATACGGGTCTGCATCTCAAAGGGAGAAGGCATAACCGAAAGCCCTTCCATCTTCACACCGATATAACGGGGACAACGGTCGCTGTCGGCAATCTCGATCGGGAATGCCTCAACGGCATCGGGGGTATAGGGCGCAAAGGTCTTCAGGGGCAGATCGTACAGCGCCGAGATCTCTCTTGCAATACCGTAATGACCCCAGAGATCAGGACGGTTGGTCATCGATTTGTTATCAATTTCAAGGATCACGTCGTCAAGATTCAGCGCCTTGGCAAGGGGTGTGCCGGCAGGCGCGCCAAACGATGTGATATCCATAATGGCGTGATCGTCCTCTGTAGGGAACAGATCGGCAAGACCGACCTCAACAGCCGCACAGATCATACCGAAGCTTTGAACGCCGCGAAGCTTGGCATTTTTGATCTCAACAAGCTCGCC
>JAFTKF010000276.1 GCA_017453405.1 Clostridia bacterium | reverse complement strand
TAGCAAGGAATACCGTCAGAATTACTTGATTTCTGTAGATAGCAAGGAATTCCGTCAGGAATTACTTGATTTCTACAGTTGCACCTGCAGCGGTGAGGTCTTCCTTGTACTTTTCAGCGTCAGCCTTCGAGATAGCTTCCTTCAGAACCTTGGGAGCGCCTTCAACAGCGTCCTTAGCGTCCTTCAGACCGAGACCGGTGATCTCACGAACAACCTTGATAACTGCAACCTTCTTAGCTGCATCAAAGCCGGTAAGAACAACATCAAATTCAGTCTTTTCTTCAACAGGAGCAGCGGCAGCAGCAGGGCCTGCAGCAACAGCAACAGGAGCAGCGGATACGCCGAATTCCTCTTCAAGCATCTTTACAAGTTCAGCCATTTCAAGAATGGTAAGGGTTTTGATTTCCTCAAAAATGTTAGTAATCTTTTCGCTAGCCATTTTAATATCCTCCAAAATAGTTTAAATAAATTTTTAAATTAAAGATTTGTGCCGTATTCGGCAGTGGTTGGTGTCGGGAGTACCCGACAGACAAGTGACTTATTCAGCTGCGTCTTCGGCAGGAGCTTCGCCCGACTTGTCAATAACAGCCTGAAGAGCATAAGCAAGGCCGTAAAGGGGACTCATCATAGAGCCCATCAGCTTGCAAACGAGAACAGGCTTTGCGGGAGTTGCGGCAAGTGCCTCAACCTTAGCAGTATCGATAACTTCGCCATCGATAAAGCCGCCCTTAAGCTTAAAGGTATCAAGCTTGATCTTGTCGGCATATTCCTTCAGGATCTTTGCGGGAGCAACTGCGTCATCAGATGTGAACGCGATTGCGGTCATACCTTCGAACATGGGCTTCATATCGGCATAGCCTGCGATTTCGCACGCTCTTGCCATAGCGGAATTCTTGTAGACCTTGTATTCTACGTTAGCCTTTCTGAGATCGGCACGAAGCTTGGTATCATCTTCGGTGTTGATGCCCTGATAGGAAACGACAACTGCAGAAACTGCGTTCTTCAGTTTTGCGGCAAGCTCTTCTACAACCGCTTTCTTTTGTTCGAGAATCTTTGCGCTCGGCATGGTTTCACCTCCTATAATATTGAGAGAACAAAAAAACCTTCTTGTTCTCACCAAAGAACAAGAAGGAAAATCAAAAAGCATGATAAAACGCCGTCTTGAGACGGTCTTCTTGAATTTCTCAACCTCGGTAGGGTGGCTTTCGCTTTTACGGTAACCTACTGTCTTTGGCTCACTCGTGTATCATAGCACACTTTTTTTGATTTGTCAAGAGGTTTTATCTATTTTTTTGGATGTTTTTTTACATTTTTTAGCGGATTTTTGCACCCTTTTCGAGGTTTTGCGCATATTTCGATGAAGGACGAGGCGCGACACCCCTTCAAGCACAAGATATTCGCCGAGCGCGGCGGCAAGGCAAAGAAAACCGCCCTTACCGAGACTGCCGCGAGTGAAGATCAAAACGAAAAGAAGAATACTGCCCGAAACGATCAGAAGTGTTCCGAGAGAAAGCGACGCCCTCGGGCGCTTGCCTTCTTCAAACGATACGTAATGTGTGAGAAAGGTAAGAAGCGAGGCGGCAAAAAACAGCACTGTCGCAAACAGCTCCAGTGAAAGCAAATACACGCCTTCGGCAACCAGTGCCCCTGCTAACAAACAGCCCCCACTCAGAAGCCCTACGCCCAAAGCGGCAAGGATCTGTCGGCAGTATACACGTATTGCATACGGTTTCTGCCGTTCACGGCAGGGCTTAAAGAGGAGCGCCATCACCGCAAGCGTATCAAACACCAAGCCGAGCAGAAACAGAAGAATGGGTGACACCAAGCTTTTTCCCGTGATCAACGCACCGATCAGTGGAACAAGCTTCATCGGTAATACCGTAAACAAATAGCAAAGTGCCGTCAATACACGGTAATACCGTCCGCGCGCGTCCTCGATCGCATGGGCAATCGCACTCCCTGCCGCATCCGGTTTATCCTTCAGCAAAAGCCAATCGGCAAACAGTCTCAGCACCTTGGGTGCGTGCACCAGAAGCTCGCCGTCCTGATCGCCGCTCACGGCGATCGCCCGTTCACGCGAGGGCGCATCCCCCGTCGTAAAGGAAAGATCCGCTTCCTTCATCAGGGCAAGATCCGAAAGCGCCTCTGCGTGGAACAATACGGTATGTCCTGCCTCTTGTTCGGCACGGATGGTTTCATATACCGTGCGGCGGGTGGGTGAGGGCATATACTCACTTGCCCCGCGCGGGATCGGTTCACTGTCCTCCATCACCGTGAGGGATACATTCAGCGCCGACAGTGCGCTCTCAAGCGGCTGACAGGAATTCACCTTATAGAATACGCCGATCGCGCCCTCGTAAACCAGACCCCCTTCGATCAGGTGCGAGAGTGCGGCGTCGTCAAGTGTTTCGGTAACCGCATCGGTCAGATGCCCGATGGCAACGCCGTAATACTGCACCGTCCCCTGCTCGGACACCGTTTTCCCCGCCTGACGGCGCGAAGACTCCGACAGCCCGACGATCGTGTTATTCCGATATCCGAACGAGCAAAGCGGCAATAACTGATCCGTCGGCGCAAGCAAAGACAGAAAATACCGCCCGTTTCGCTGAAAAACGCCGTAATACATACCGCTTTCGGTGCGATCGGCAGAAATCACCGTATACGATTCTGCCCGCAGATACAGCTCCGCCTTTTTAAAGGCTTCGGACACCATATCGTCAAGCCCTTTGACGCCGTACACAAACGCATTTTGCGCACCAAGGCGCGCGGTAGCCCCCAATGCGATCATCGCATTGCGCAAAATACGCGAAGCATCCTCGGACAGCATCGGGCTGAGTGTCTCCTCCTCGCCGCTCGGCAGACGGAGGACTGTCACCCCGTCAGATGCCCGATCGCGGAATAGCGATGCCCGCACGATCACGCGATCCACCTTGGCAAGTGTTGCAAGCGTCGACGGACGGCGCGTGATCATCGATTTCGAATGAAACAGCGCAAGTCCCCCTGCCACGGTATAGATCAATACCAATAATTCACTCATTGCCGTACCGCAAAGCGAGACCGTGAGCAGCCAATCCTCAAAAAGACCGCCGTGGGATAAG
>JAFTKF010000275.1 GCA_017453405.1 Clostridia bacterium | reverse complement strand
GTCGCGTTCGCGCCCGACTGCGTGCTCTTGACAGAAAGCGTGATCGACGATTCCGAGCCTGCCGTTGCCTTTTCAGCGGCGGCATAGGCTTTTTCAGCAGCCTTGATAAAGTCAGAAACCGTAATGGTGCAGCCTGCCGTGATCACTTCGTCACTTCCCTTGCCGTCAGCGGTAACAAGCCCTGCGATCTCTGCCTTACTCTTGCCCACAAGGGTCTTGGCAAGGGCATCTGCCTGCTCAAACCATTCGAGCTTCGAGCCGCCGTATGCGACCATACCGTAGTCACTGCCCTGCTCGCGCTTGGTCTTCAGGCTCTTCAGCGCGGTATACGCGCCCGAAGCACTGTATTCCAGCTTGGCATCAAAGGAATCAAAGCTGCAAGATGCGATCTTGCCTTTTTTGTCGATGGTCATAGCGCATACCGTGTAAGCGGCAGTCGTCGCACCCGCCTTGTCCTCTTCGGCATCGGTGGGAGCAGTCGCGCTGTATTGAACACCGAGACCGAGGCGGTATTCATTGCCGCAGGATGTCAGGGTAAGAAGGGTGCAGAGTGTCGCGACAAGAAGCGCGACTGCGATAAATTTTTTCATCATAGCCTCCAAAAAATTGTAATTGATGGTGTGGATTTGGGTGTAAATGGGTGGATGGGGGATCAAGTGGGGGATTTTTTGTGCAATGGGCGGTCTTTCAGGATCGGAGCAGTTTGGCAAGGCGTTTGTGTAAAAGCGCCGCGGCAATACCGATGACACATCCCGCAAGCGTTCCCGTCAAGGTCAGAACCAGCATATAATAGCCGATCGACAGCGAATCAAACAGGAAAACCGCCACAACGATCTGTCCGAGATTGTGTGTCACCGCCCCCGTGATCGAAACGCCGACCGTGGAAAAGACCGAAAGCTTTTTCACGAGTGCCATCACAAGAAGACTGAGCGCCGCCCCCGCAAGGGAATAGGCAGCCGTCACGGCATTGCCGAACAAAAGAAAGCTCAGAACCAGCCTCAGAAGCGATACACTCGCCGCCGCCTTCACGCCGTAAAGGTATAAGACCGAAACGATCACAAGATTGGGAAGCCCCATCTTGATACCGGGCACGGCGGTAAAGAGAGGTGGCAATAGCGCCTCCAGATAGGAAAGCATCATCGCAAGGGTGCAAAACAATGCGAAAAAGGTGATTTTTTTGGTGTTTTTCATAGGATGCCCACCTTTATACAACAATGTCAAGTCCGTCTTCGTCTGAATACACCGTAATGACCAAGCCGTGCGGCAGACAAACCACCGTTTCGCCGTGATAGCGGATGGCACGGCTGTTCTGACAGATCTTGTCAGGACAGCTTGCCGCTAAGACCGATACCCCGCCGTCCTTGATCCTGACGGTATTGTAAGCGGTCTTTTGGGCATCGGCATACACCGTGATCTCGCGATCGACCGACAGAGAATACCTGCCGATCTCCTTCCCGTTTTGCGTCAGGGTACAGTACGCACCCTCTTGGCGAAACAAAAAGGCAAGAAGAATCCCGAGCGCCGCAACAAATAGAAGTACAAAAATCAAAACAAGATCGTTGCGCCATAAACGCTTTTTTGTGTCGCTTGCTGTCATGCCTCTTCACCGAGATCGGGGAAATAGACCTCCTTGATGCAATGCGTGGGGCACACGGCGGCACACTGTCCGCAGTGTGTGCACTTTTCGTAATCGATCACGGCAAGATTGTTTTCCACGCGGATTGCGCCCGAAGGACAGTTCTTTTCACACTTGCGGCAGGCAATGCAGGCATTGGCACACGCCTTGCGGGCGTCAGCGCCCTTGTCGTGGCTTGCGCACATCACAACCGTTCTCGCCTCCTGCGGTACCATCGAAATGATCTTTTTGGGGCAGGTCACAACGCACAGACCGCAACCGAGACAGCGTGAGGTATCCACGTGCGCAATGCCGTCATCGATGCAGATCGCATCGTTGGGGCAGGCGTTGGCACAGTCCCCGAAGCCGAGACAGCCGAATTTGCAAACATACTGTCCGCCAAACAGCGCCGTCGCCGCGGCACAGGACAAAATGCCGTCATAGTGATAATCGGTCTTTGCCACAGCGCAGTTTCCGTCGCAGTGCACGAAGGCAACGACATCCTTCGGTACTTCGGGGGTCACGCCGAGATAGTCGGCAAGCGCTACAGCGCAGTCCTTAGCACCCGGCACGCACAGATTGGGCTTCGCACTGCCGTCGGCAAGTGCCTTGGCATAGTCGTCACAGCCCTTATAGCCGCACGCGCCGCAGTTGACACCGGGAAGCATCGCGCGAAGCTCCGCCTCTCTGTGGTCTTTTTCCACCCCGAAATAGCGGGATACCAGAGAAAGTAAGATCGAAGCCAGAAGTCCGACCGCCACAACAACCAAAAATGCAGTTAAAATCGGAATGAACATATGCCCTCCTTATGCAAACAGATTGTCAACGATCCCGGCAAAGCCAAAGAAGGCAAGCGAGACGAAGGAAGCGGCGATCAATGTGGAAGCAAGTCCCTTGAAGGGAGCGGGGATCTTCGACTCCTCAATGCGCGAGCGAATGCCCGAAAACAGGATCATCGCCAGCATAAAGCCGAGTCCCACACCGAGCGAGGATACCATGGATTCCAAGAAGTTGTAGCCGTCGGTGATGTTGTTGATCGTCACGCCGAGAACGGCGCAGTTGGTGGTGATCAGGGGCAGATAAACGCCGAGACTCTTGTGGAGCGAGGGCGAAAGCTTGCCGATCACGATCTCGATCATCTGCACGAGCGCGGCAATGACCAGAATGAAAATGATGGTCTGCAGATAGCCAAGCTCAAAGCGGTCGAGAATATAGGTCTGGATCGGCCACGTGACCGCCGTGGCGATCAGCATAACCAGCGTAACCGAAATACCCATACCCGAAGCCTGATCGAATTTCTTCGAAGCGCCGAGGAAGGGGCAGATGCCGAGAAAGCGGCTCAGCACGTAGTTATTGACCAGTACCGAAGACAAAAGAATCACAAGAAGCCCTTTGAGTACCGTCATTTATGCCACCTCCTTTTGTGCGTCACAGCCCGCGCCGTCACGGCCCTTGGAGCAAAGCGATGCCGAGGGGCAGTTTGCGCAGGAGAAGGATTTCTTTTTCGGGCCTTTTCCGTTGGTGATCACGAAAACAAGCGCGATCATAAAGCCGTATACCAGCATACCGCCGGGGGCTTTGACGAGGATCTCGATCTTGTAATTTTCAAGGAAGGGGATCGGAATACCCGCGAAGGATGCCGCACCGAAAACCTCGCGCACCGTCGAGATCATCAGAAGCGCCAGCGTGAAGCCAAGTCCCATACCCACGCCGTCAAGAACACTCTTGCCGACCGAATTTTTGCTGGCAAACATTTCGGCTCTGCCGAGAATGATGCAGTTGACGGTGATCAGGGCAAGATAGACGCCGAGAAGCTCGTAAATATCGGGCAAGAACGCGTGGATCAGCATTTCCACAATGGTAACAAAGCCCGCAATGATAATGATATAACAAGGGATACGCACGGTATCGGGAATCAGCTTGCGAAGAGCAGAGATCACGAAATTCGAGCAAATGAGTACTGCCATTGCGGCAAGACCCATACTGATCGCGCCGATCACCCCCGTGGTGGTCGCCAGTGTCGGGCAAGTACCGAGCACCAGAATAAAGACGGGATTTTCCAGAAGAATTCCCTTCAGAATAATGGAAAGTCTTTCGTTTTTCTTCATTCGCTCTCACCTCCCCGAAGAACTGTCAGTGCGTCATACGCGTGCTTGATGCCGCGCAGATAGGCATCGGTCGTAACCGTCGCGCCCGAAATGCCGTCGATCTCGCGATAGCTTTCGTCGCTCTTTCCGATAAACTGATCGGTAAAGGCATCCTTTTCGCAGTCCGCGCCGTAGCCCGCGCTTTCCTTGTGCGATACCGTATCGCAGTCAAGGATCACGCCCGCTTCGGTCATCGCAAGACGGATCACGATCGGCTCAGGACTGCCCCAGTCGGGATGATCCATCGAGAAGCCGTTGGCATTGACGGTAAAGATATAGTTACCGCTTTCGGTCTTTTCTACCTTGACCACCGTTTTGGGCAGTGTCAGACCGTCGGTCGAAAGAAGCTCGGTCTTCGACGCCGCAAGGCGCGCGCCGTAGTCTGAAAGAGTTGCCTTTTCGGCATCGCTCGCCTCTCCCAGCACCTCGCCGCTTGCCGTAAGCGCAAGCATCTTGTCGCCAAAGTGATAGACCGCGCCCGCGCCGTTGTCAGCGGTATAAACCGCCGTCACGCCCTCCAGCGCTTCCACAAGGAACAAACGGGTAAAGTTGCCCTCGGATGCGGGGAGCAGTGCGGTCATATTGTCGCGCAGAACGGTTTCTTCATCGCGGAGATCCACAGAGCCGCCCGCAAGAATGGTGGCGGTATTGATGGCATCCCGTACCGCCTCGCGATACGCCGAGGTAGTCTTGGTCGCCGAAGAGATCGTATCCACACTGTCGACACCTTCAAGAGTCAGCCCCTTGAAATTGTCGCCGTAATTCTTTTCATACCCAAGCGTTTCACCGCTGGACAGGCAGACCGCACCCGTCACACTGCCATCCTTTGCAACGCCGCAGAGAATGATCATATCCGAAGCATAGCCCGAGGTGGACAGGCGTACCACATAGCCGCCGTTTGATGCCGCATACGCATCGGTCACCGTCTCGGGCAGGGTGTAGCCCGAAAGGTCAAGCATCTCAAAGTCGCCACCGTCGGGCATCACGACAAGCAGTGCTTCATTTTCGGCGTTTGCTTCGTTTTCCTTGATGATCGGGGCAGTGATATAATTGGTGATCGCCATCAGAATGGCAATGATCGCCGAGATCACCGAAAGCGCAAGAATGTTTTTATATGCCGCTTTCACGCCTTCACCTCCCCAAAACGCTTATGTCTTGTCCACTTTTCAATATAAGGTGTCAGAATGTTCATAAAGAGGATACCGAAGGATACGCCCTCGGGATAATTGCCAAAAAAGCGGATCATCACCGTGATCAGCGCACAGCCCACGGCAAAGATCACCTTGCCCCACGCCGTTGTGGGAGAGGTGACGTAATCGGTTGCCATAAAGATCGCGCCGAGGAATACGCCGCCCGACAAGATCATCAGAAGGGCACTGTAGGCATCAAAACCGTTGAACAGAAAGCTCAGAACGAAAACCGAGCCGATGAAAACGGTGGGGATATGCCACGAGATCACGCGGCGCACCAAAAGATATGCAAGACCAAGCAGCAGCGCAAGCTTTGAGGTTTCGCCGATCGCGCCCCCGACATTGCCGAGCAAGAGATCAAGCAAGGATGCCTCGCCCCCTGCCATAACCGAGGAAAGGGGTGTTGCCGAGGTCACGGTATCAGCCCATACGGGAAAAGCGTTTTTCACCAGTGAG
>JAFTKF010000274.1 GCA_017453405.1 Clostridia bacterium | reverse complement strand
GTGGTCTTGGTTTCATACAGGATATTGCCCTTGGAGTCATACTGTACATTCCCGTTGGCGTCGAGCTTGGGAACGCGGTTGCCCTCAAGATCGTAGATCTTTTCGGCATAGGAGGCGTTGGAGTAATCGACATTGTCGGAATACGTGAAGAGATATTCGATCTCCTTGAAGACGGTGACGGTCTCTTCTTCGCCGAGAAGGGCGGTCACAAGACGGTTCATCGTGGCAAAGGGTGAGGTCGTATCGGTGATCATAAATTCCTTGATCGCGGGGTCGGAGGCATATGCCAGCGAGAGCGCGTAGGTGTTGACCAGGGCGTAAAGGTATTTGTTTTCCTTATATTCCGATTCATTGGTGGCTTCGCCATATTCGTTTTCGAAGATCTTCAAGGCTTCAAGATAGTAATCGTCGGCAGTGTGTTCGCTGTCACCGATGAGATACTTGATGCCCAAAAGGGTATCGGCAACCGAGGTTGCGCCCTTATGGCTGGAAATATTCGATTGGCTGATATAGCCGAGGCGTTTCAAGAAGGTGATGGTGCGTTCGTTCAGCGTGGAGGTCGAGCCTGTTGTACCGCGCATTGCGAGCGCGAAGTTATCGCCGTATTTACGCAGGTGATCCTTTTCCATACGGTAGAAGGAGGTGTCATACTCCTGAATGGCTTCGGAAACCTCGCGGAAGCGGTCAATGAAGTTATCATAGCCCTCCAGCCACGTGCCGTCCGCACGCGTGTATTTGGGCGAGAAGGTGACATCTTCATTCAAAGAGGTGGTATTGAGCAGTGTGCCCACAAACATTTCAAGGCAAACGATGATCGCAAGTGTTGTGATCATTGCCGAACGCGCAACCTCGTTGCGGCGTTCCTTTAACAGATAGTAATGTGCCGCCTCATAGATCGCAAGAAGCGCGATCGGGAGGAAGATATAAAGAAGCAGTCTTCTGATGAAGCTGACCTCGGGCGTTTCGAACATCGGATACACAAAGATCGCGGTGACGAGAACCAGCCCTGCCCAGACCGAAGCGATGATCACCGTCTTTTTGAATTTGACGGTATGCAGAAGCTCAAGCGCGCGGTGCGCAAAGACCAAGAGTAAGAAGCTGAACATAAAGCTGTAGCGGTAATTCAGCCAGTTGGGTTCTTGTGCGCCGTGCCACAGCATATCGATCGGCGCGATGATCATCGAGAGGAAGAATGCCAGAAGGATCAAAGCTGCCCCGATCTTCTGACGGAGATTGACACGCTTGGAAATAAAGTAAACGGGAACTAAGATCAGTGTGAACATACCGCAGTAGAGGAAGGGGAAGCCTGTACGGCGCACACTGTCGTAAGAGGCGATGAAAAGCTTGGAGATGAAATCAAAGGGAGAGAACTTGAAGAAAAGCTCCTCGCTGCCTTCAGCACCCCAGAGTACGTACTGCCAGCTCGGGTCGGAGAAGGTGGTTTTGCCGAGTGTGAGCGAATAGTAGGTAGGCAGGATGATGAAGCAGGAGATCATAATTGCAATCGCCGAGGCAATCGCGATCTTGGCAAGGGATTTCAGGAAATGACGGTTTTCGCCGATGAAATTGTTCCTGCCCTCGTTTTCGATCAGAGCAGCAGAGGTCGTGCTTCTGTGAGAGGCGAAGAAGTAGTAATAGAAGAAATAGAGAAGAACATAGAAGCAGACCATATAGCCGATGTAGAAGTTCGAGACCATCGACATCGTGAGAGCGACCACAAACAGCTTGAAATGACCGTAGTTGATGAGGCGTTCAATGCCGTAGGTGACCATCGGAAGCCAGATCAGGCAGTCGATCCACATCGTATTGTGTGCCATAACCACAGCAAAGGCGCAGAGGGCATACATAATGGCGATCATAATGGTGATCATTTCATTGGCTCTCGGACGGGTCTTTCTGAGGTAATATGCCATCGTCAGTCCGCAGAGACCGCATTTGACAAGCTCGATCACAAGAAGAGCCTCGGTCATAGAGCCTGCGGGGAAGAGTGCGACGAGATAGGAGATCGGGCTTGCGAGATAATAGGCGTATATGCCGATGAACTCGCCGCCCAATGTGCCAAACCAGGAATACAGAAGAGAGGCATCGCCATAGATCGCTTTTCTGAGGGCTTCAAAGAAGTAGACATACTGTCCGTTTAAGTCCAGAACCAGCACCGAGCCGTTTCCAAAGGGTTAAGTGCCTTGCAAAATGAAGACCATAAAGAAGAGAAGCGACGGTACGAAGAAGGAAAAATAGAGATATCCGTGCTTTTGAAAATGCTCGCACATTTTCGTGCCAAAGCTGGTTTTCGTGAATTTTTGCCAACCGTTTTTGAAGAAATTGAAAAACGCGTTGTCAAAAAAAGGGGTGTTTGATTTTTTGTTGGTTGCCTTTTCCATTTCAGGACCCTTTCGTCTGCGTTACTTTTTTGATGTTTTTTTCGAGTTTTTCACGCGGTACGGTTACATCGTGACCGCAGGAATTGCATCGGATGCGAATATCACTGCCCACTCGGAGAACGGTGAACAGAAAAGAGCCGCAGGGATGCTTTTTTTTCATTTCCAGAACATCACCCACATCAAGCTTGACAATCCGCATCGTACTACCTCCGTGAACGCTACATACTCATACAGCTTATAGTTTACCACATATTTCCGTTTTTTGCAACCGTTTGGGAAAAATTAAAAAAATTTTCTTTCCACTCTTGCATCACAAAGGGTTTTGCGGTATAATAAAGGCAATATCAAAAACCACTGAAAAAGGAACAAACGATGCAGACCATTGGATATTATAACGGAACGATCGCTCCCTTAGAGGAGCTTATGATCCCCGCCAACGACCGCTCGAATTACTATGCGGACGGGGTTTATGATGCCGCTTACGGCAGAAATCACAAAATATTTGCGCTTGACGAGCATATCGATCGCTTTTTCAAATCGCTTGCGATGATCCGCATAGAACCGAATCTGACGAAGGCGGAATTGAAAGCCCTCTTACAGTCGCTTGTCGATCAACTGGATTCGGACGAATTTTGCCTGTATTGGCATATGACGCGTGGTACGGCTCTTCGCGGACACGCGTTCCCCAAAGGGGTCACGCCCAATCTTCTGGTGACGGTGCGCCCGCACAAGCTTCTCGATACGGCTTCCTGTCGCTATAAGCTTTGGTCGGTGGAAGACAATCGCTATTATTTTTGTAACATCAAGACCATTAATCTGCTCCCCAATGTGCTTGCCAATCAGACAGCAAAGGAGCACGGCTGTGACGAGGCGATCTTTGTGCGTAACGGCTATGTGACCGAAGGCTCGCACTCGAATATGGCGATTCTCAAAAACGGTGTGTTCATTACCGCCCCTTTGACCAATCTCATTCTGCCGGGTGTTACCCGTTTGCACACCCTTGCGATCTGCCGCGAAAAGGGTATTCCTGTTGAAGAACGTGCCTTTTCTTTTGCAGAGCTTATGGATGCTGATGAGATCATTATGATGGCATCCAGCGTGCAGGGTGTTGCGATTTGTGAGATCAACGGTATTCCGGTCGGCGGCAAGGATAGTGCAACCTATGAAACGATCCGCGATGCCTATCGCCAAAAATATCTCTCGGAGACAGAAGCGTGAGCGCTGTACCGTATAAGACAAGACCCGACTGCACGGCAGTCGGGTCTTGTCTTATACGGTTATTTTGGTAACGGTGATTTCCCCTGCACGGGCGGTGTCCTGTGTGGGTCGGGGTGTCAGGATGTGATAGAGTGTGCGGCTTTTCAGCGGATAGCCTCCCGTGGGGTCGGCATAGGCGGCGCTTTGGGCAAAGGCATATGCCTCAGCCGCGCCGCACCCGTCGGGCTTTCCGGGAACGCCGTCCCATAAAGCCAAGAAGGTATCGCTTCTTGCCGCAACAAAAATGCCTGCCTGACGGTAGAAGTAATCATAGTCAAGGCGATCATCTCCCTCAATATTCGGGGTGACGGCAATGGCGTTCGCTTGGTCGCAAAGGGTGAGAAAGTCGCAAAGGGCTTCGCCTTCAAAATCCTCGGCGTAGCTTGCTTTCTCTCGCGGTAAAATGGCAATATACGGGATATTCAGCGAAAGGGCAAGCTTGGCAAGCATCGTGTCGCCCCCTTCGGCAAGGCTGTTCAGCATCACAAGCTCCTGATTTTCGCGGATTGCTTCTTCCTTCAGTTTGTGTAATAGGGAGCGGGCGGCGGCTTCGACCTTGCCGATTGCCTCGGGGGCAATGCGACGGTGCGTGGAAAGACCGATATAGTGAACGTTTTTTTCTTTCATAAAGTCTCCTTATGCGGCATTTCGTTTTTTGCGGAGCAGGACAAACAGGGCGATACCGCCGATGGCACCGAGAAGCACACAGCCGAGGATGATGAGAACGGTCCGTCCCGAGGAGGGGGCATCTATTGTATCGGCAGGGTCGCTTGTTGAAGGTGTTTCGTCGGTCGTCGGTACTTGGGTGGTGCTTGGCGGATCGGTGACATCAGGCGTGTCGGTTACGGGGGGAAGGGTCGAGCCCGTGTCGGTCTCGCCGTAGATCTCAAGCTCAGATAAGGCGAGAGAATCCGCACCGTGGAAGGTCAGGCGCAGGAAGTAGACCGCTTCATTTTCCTGAATGCGATAAGGCTCGGTGTAGTAGTTCCACGCTGCTGTCGGTGTCAGTGTCTCGGCGGTAAAGGTCTTACCGTCCTTTGAGGTTTCAAGCGTGACCGAGGCGATATTCTGTTTCAGGGAAGCGGAGGTCACGGTGAGAAAAGCAAGCTTTGCAGGCTTGGCAAAGGCTACCGTAACACTTGCGCCGTTTTGCAGTACCGTTTGGGTCTTGCTGTTATTATCCCAGAGATTCTTTCCCGAGGTGATGCCGTTTGTATAGACGGTGAGGGATGTGGGTGTCAGATAGCTTGCCTCGCGATCAAGATGACGGGAGGTAGGGGCTAAAAGATCGCGGTATACCGTATTTTCCCGTTCCTTGGATGCCGAAAGCGAGGAGAGGGAATCCTTTTCTGCGGCGAAGAATTCCGAGGGGGTATTGCCCATTTCGTAAACAATGGTAAGGTCACCCGAGGTCAGCATTTCGTAAGTGAAATAGGGAAGCTCCCACGCCTTGCCGTTGACGGTGCAGGACTGAATGTAGATATTCTCTTCGGAGTTGTGATTTGCCTTTACGGTGATATCACCGCTTGCAAGATGCAGGGTGTATTCTTGGTACAAGGGTGATGTGATCAGATATTCTCCCGAGCCGATATTGGCTTCATACAGTCCGAGGGCTGTCAGAACGTAAAACGCGGATGCGGCGCCGTTATCCTCGTCGCCGGGGTAGCCCTGACCGATCTCGCTGCCGACATACAGCCGTGACAGGATCTCGCGCGTCAGGCGCTGTGTTTCCGAGGGCTTGCCGAGATAAGAAAAGAGATACGCGGTGTGATACGAGACCTGATTATTGTACATCGAAAGACCGAGTCTCGTTTCGCGCTGTTCGTAGGTATAGCCGCCGGTATAGACATTCTTTTCACGGGATTCGGAGAAAAAGGTAGTAAGCTTCTTTAACAGAACCTCCTCGCCGCCGTAGAGCTCGGCAAGTCCTTTGATATCGTAGGTGATGGCAAATGCCATATTCCAAGCATTGGTTTCTGCGTAATCGGCGTACCAATCGAGTGTATAGGGACTGAACTCCGCCTTGGTCTTCGTCCACGCGCCGCGTTCGTTTTTGCCCATAAAGTAACCGACCTCGGTATTAAAGACATCGGCATAGGAAAGACAGCGGTTATAGTAGTAGGCGGCAAGGCTTTCATAGCGTGCCTTGTCTTCTTCGGTTTTGGCGCTTTTCAGAAGATGATCACAGAGTGTGAAGATGCCCCAGTCGTTGATATAATCCTCCAGTGTCCACGAAAGTCCGTTTTCGTGGGTATTGGGAACATAGCCGATGAAGGGCGCGGTAGCGTTTTCCGCTCTGCCGTAGGTATCGTCGGGATTGGCGGTAGCGGCATTTTTGAGCATCGATTCCAGAGCCGCTTCAAGATCGATGGGCAATCCCTTAATGATGGCATCGGCGAGTACGATATCGGAATGCGTACCCATCATACAGGTAACCCCCGCACTGCCCAGCCAGCGTGCGATATAGCCTTTATCACGGTAGTGCAGGAGAATGCCGTTCAGAAGCTCGGCATCCCGTTCCGAAGACAGCAGTGACATAGCGGGCCAATAGGCGCGGTAGGTGTCCCAGAAGCCGTTGGTGGTATACATTTTACCGTCGGCTACCTTGTTGGTATAGGGAGAACGGTACTGCCAGACGGGGGCTTCGTTGGTGCCTGTGTTTTCTGAGAAGAGATAGGGATAGCAGTGCATACGGTAAAGGGAAGAGTACAGCGAAACCAGTTCGGTATAGGATGCGCCCTTGACCTCAACGGTCGAAAGCACAGCGTTCCACTCCTCGCGTGCTTCGCGCAGGATACTGTCAAAATCGGCATCTGCAGGGATTTCCAGTGATAAATTCTTTGCCGCCTGCTCCTCGGAAATATACGAGGTTGCCAATGCCATCGTCAGGATCTTTGTGCCTTCGGCAAAGGAGAGGATGGCGGTGCGGTCGTAGATCTCATACCCCGTGGCAACGGCATCGATGACCGAATACACATACATTTTTTCGTGATAGTCGCTGTAACCCGCAACCACAGTCTTGCCAAAGGCGGGGTCGGTCTTC
>JAFTKF010000273.1 GCA_017453405.1 Clostridia bacterium | reverse complement strand
TGTTCTTTTGTGACGAACTCAAATCCCTCTGTTCTTCCCGAAAGAGAAAGTAAATTTTTACGCAGATCAGCAGCGGCAAGCTTTATGCAAGACTCCGCATTCGGTGACAAAATAATTTTTGAAGTGTGATTCTTTGAAAATAACGCAAACATTGTCTAACCTCCTTCACAGCGCGGTCTGCGTGTCGTTGGGGTCGCCGTTTCTTGCGAGATCGTATTCCTTCGACCAATCAAGGTCTCGGTAAGCCTCGCCGCGGGGATCGTTCTTTATCCAATCGGTGAGCATATCGAGCATTTCCTCTGTCCACGTATTTCTGTCGATCTGTGCTGTCGTGAACTTGCCCGCGCTTATCATCTCAAAGCCGAAATCGTCCTTGACATGCGTCTTTGCCGCACCGTCAACGACATCAGCAACGAGGTGAGAGGGGATAAAGAGAACACCGCCGCCTGCACCGAAAACAACGTCACCGGGGAGGCAGACCGCGCCGCCGAAGGAGGTTATATCGTTCCAGTCCTTCATAACGAACTCACGGATAGGAGTGGGGTCGATGCCGCGGTAATAGACCTGAACGTCGGGAACCTGCTTCATCTGCTCAACATCGCGAACGCCTCCCCAGACGACCGCGCCGCCGTTGACCGTGCGCTTCTTTATCGCGGTGGTAAGGTTTCCGCCAAGGAATGTACCCTTGTAGATCTTGTCGTACATATCGACAACGACAACGTCGCGCTCGACGAGTCGGTCGATGACCCACTGATTGTAGTTGCCGGAAAGACCGTCCTCAGCACCGCGCGCGAACTGAACATCGTGAAGATCGGGGCGTGTGGGGCAGTAGGTACAGGTGACCGCACGGCCAACAAGCTTTCTACCGTCATCGTGCAAGGTCTTGAGGGGGGCTTCGCCGCCGCCTACGAACTGATGCTCGTAGCCGAGAACGAATATGGGCTTCCATACCTCCTCCAGCGTCATTCCGTAAAGCGCGTCAAGATATTTGTCTGCAACCTTCGGGCGTCCGTCAGGGAAGCGCTCGCCCTTCCACAGAGGGGTTAACTGAATAATTTTATCTCTGTCGTTGAAATTCATTTTATTTCTCCTTAATATTTTGTCATTCCACTGTAACAAGGAACGTTGCGTTGGGGCTAAGGTCAAGTGTGACCGAGTTCTTTTCTGCTGTGAAGATCGAAATCGGATTGATCTTGCCCTCCTCACGAAGCTGCTTTAATAATTCTTCTGTCATTTCGGGCTTGCCTGCACGTTCCCATGTGCGGTAAGGGTTCGTGGTATTTTTGTCGATGCAAAAGACCGTGACCTTTTTGCCCGTGATGTCCTCGGCATAGGTCAGCTCCTCTTTAATGTTCGGAAGGTCTTCCTTGAAGAACTGCGAGCAATAGGTGAGAAGTGTCGAATAATCGCCGCTTTCGTTCTTTGTCGAGAAGGCAAAGACGTTTTCGTTATCACGCTCGGTCTTGACAAGCAGATCACCCATTTTCGATGTCAGAAGGTGTGCATTGTAGATAGGCTTTGCAATGAAATTTAGTGTGAAGAAATTGCGAAAACCGGAAAAATCCACAACCATTTCGTGCTGCCCCGAAAGGCAGATCATCATTTTTGAAATGTTGATCCCGGACTCAATGAGCTGATAGATAAGCTTTGCAAAATACGAAGAATAGATCTCGTTTTCACGGAAGATAAGAGGAGGGCATTCCTCGATATTGTAAAAGCCCTGCGCCGATGCGCCCCATTCGTCGAAAATCAGCTCGGTATTTTCAAAGCCGTATTTTCGGATGACCTCCATATAAGGATCGATCCTATATTTAAAGTGGTTCTCGGTCGCGATCGGCTTTGTGCCGTCGTTGATCCTTGTCACGCCCGTGCCGTATGTATGCAGAGCGATGTAATTCATCTCCACACCCGTCTCTTTGACGTGATTCAAAAAGTAATCAAGGAAGGGAATACGGTGCGCGAGCGCGGGGCCGCCGAGGCGGATGCCTGCGGATGCGCGACGTACACCGCGAACGAACGCATCGTACAGCTTGCAGTATTCAGAGGCTTTTCCTATTTGATCGTCATTATCAAGATCGGTCATCCAGAAACTGCCGTCGGGCTCGTTATGACAATGGCAATGCCACTGCGAAACTGTTTCTTCTCCGTAGCGCTCAACGAGGTGCTTTGTGTATTCATAGCAGATCTCTTCCCAAAGAGCGTAATCCTTTGGCGGCGAGGTGTTCCACATTTTGCCCTTGTATCGCGTTTTGTTTTTCGATATACTTACCTGAAGATCTTTACTTGCCGCGATGCAATCGGGAACACCGCCGTACGCGATAAGAAGATCATAGCCGCTTTCAATAAGGTAGTCAAGGCGCAGATCGCTGATTCGGAAATCGTAGCAAAGCTCACCGTCCTCTCCGATATAAACGATGTCCTCAAACATCGAATAGATGCGGATAGTCTTGATCGCACCGTCCTTGGCGATCCTGTCAAGAATGCGGCGACCCCACGGATCTTCGATCGCATCAGTCGGATGAAAAAGCGCATGATTCCAGAATTTCGGCTGTTTCTTTATAATTTCACTATTGATCTTTATCATTTCAAGCTCCTTTTGTAAATTATAATTTAGCGGCGAGCGATATTTGATAATTGTAGGGACAGGCGTCCCCGACTGTCCGGCGGCGATGAGCCGCAAAAACGTTGAAATTAAATAAAATTATGTTTGCATAAACGGACAGTCGAGGACGCCTGTCC
>JAFTKF010000272.1 GCA_017453405.1 Clostridia bacterium | reverse complement strand
TATTCCTCGGTGACATCATACATCACGGGCATATCCCCCTCGGCAAACCAGTAGTCACACAGCGCCTCCATCTCATTGGCGAAGGTCAGAAGCCCCGCTTCCTTCAGCATTGCCTGCGCCTTCGGGCGGTCATAGGGCATATAGGTCTTCATCACATAGAGGTCGGCAAAGGGCTTCAGTCCACAGCCCCCCTCGTGAAAATGCTTTGCCATATGGGTCATCATATACGCATAGAAATAATCGCCGGACATCGCATATTCAAAGCCGTCGGGCGAAAGGCGTTCGGCGTGCTCCCACACATCGCCCAGTGCGTATACCACGCGGTCTACGGTCTTATATAGCTGAAAATGCAGCTCCACCGTCAATTCACTCGGGGTGTACAACTGATAGTCGTGGTCGCCCCTGCCGTCGTCGCGGTAGGACAGCTCCTTCACAAGCACATCCCTTGCCATCTCGGCTTGGTCATACGGCACAAGAATGTCGATATCACAGCTTACGCGCATCACGGGATCGGGATAGCGGTGGCGCAGTACCGTCCCCTTCAGGGGCATAAACGGGATCCTTGCCGCATTCAGCACACGGCGCAGCTCGGAGATCTCGTATTCCAAGCGTTCATAGCGGTAAAACGAAAGATACTGAAAGGGCTTGAACTTGCTTTTGCCAATATCCGAAAGCAGACCCTCGCGCGCGAGAATATCCCCCACCGTATGGGCATAGTCAAAGCGCTTTGCCAGAAGATATAACAGCTTGACCACCTCTTCATCGATCGACGCCTTGAGGTCTTCGGGAAGCCTTTCGTGTAAAAGCTCGTACTTCAGCAGGGTGATCAGAAGGCGAAATGCCTGTTTTTCATCCATCATCGTATCGGTCCTCAGATCGTAAAGATTCCGTCTTCCTTCAGAAAGCGCTCGACGGTCGCGGCGATCGCAATGCTGTCCTCGGGCAGAACAAGCGATGCGATGCTATTCTGGCGAATGCTCTTGACAAATTCAGCAAGCTCATAGCGAATGCCTTCGCCCTCAAACTGATAAAAATGCTTGCGGTTGTCGCGGATATCTTCTTTTCTCACTTCAAAATAATCGGTCTTCCACCAAGGAGCAGGCACATAAATATAGCCCTTCGTGCCAGAAATGATCATTTCCCCTTCACTCTTGACGCCGATTCCCACCTTCAGCGTTGCCTCGGCATCGGGATAGAGCATCCAGAGCTTGGTGTAAAGATCAAGACCCTCTTCGTTCTTCATCGTCACAAAACGGCAGTCGGCGAAGTCCCGCCCAAGGATCTGCTGAGCGGCATATAAGGTATACGCACCCCATTCGATCAAAGCGCCTCCGCCCTCGTTTTTGTCAAACAGCCAGGGAGAATGCGCCTTTGCCATACTGGTGCAGGTCGCCTCCACACTCTTGACCTGCCCGATCACACCGCCGCGCAGCAAAAGCACCATCCGCTGAAAGGCAAGTGAATAGGCGGTCTTTAATCCCTCGCAGAAGATCACGCCGCGCTCCCGCGCCAACGCAAACAGCGTTTCGGCATCTTGCTTTGTCAGTGCCACGGGAGGCTCGGATAACACGTGCACCCCTGCCTCCAGCGCCTGCTTGGAATAGGCAAAGCGCATACGGGGTGGAGCATTCAGATAGATCGCGTCCACGCGCGAGAGAAGCTGTTCATACGTATCACACAAACGGACATTGGTAAGATCAAGCCCTTCGGTCGCTCCCGACAGCGGCAAAAGGTCGGTGATCTCGATGCCGCTGGTGTAACGGCTTTCCTCCATGAACTTTTGCAAAGAAGGCGATGCTCCCACGACACCGATCGAAAGGGTATGCCCTTTCGATCTGAGATCGGTACTCGACACCCCTTCGGTGCGCGAGAGATAGACCACCTTGCAAAAAGGCGAAAGATAGTCAAACTTACCGCGCCAGTCCGAGCCCACCGTGAAAATATCCACGCCGTAACGCTTGATATCGTCGATCTTCTGTCCTTCATACTCCTCAACGATCACCTCGTCGACAAGTCCCGTCGCCTTGACTGCCTCCATACGCTCGGCAAGCGACTGCTGAACCAAAAGTTTTCCGCGCGCACGGTCAAAATTTTCGCTGGTGACCCCGACGATCAGATAATCGCCAAGCGCCTTTGCCGCCTTCAGAAGATTGATATGACCGAAATGTAAAAGGTCAAAGGTCCCATAGGTAATTACTTTTATCATAGTTATCAGCAAGGCTTTCGCAACCGAAAGCCAACCTTTCTTAGGGATTTGTGGGTGGCGCCCAACGGCGACTTTTTACAGAATACCGCGAGCGATCAGATCGTCAAACGCCGCAAACAGCTTGTCATACTCCGCCTCGGTGTGATACCCGATATGCCCCACGCGGAACATCGTATCACGCAAAGCGCCTCCGTTCGGGCAAACGATAATACCGTATTCCTCCTTCAGCACCTCAAACAGCGTATGCGCCGACAAGGCACTCTGCATAAGAAGAGGCGTCACGCCGTTCTGGGGGGAATCGGTTGCCACCGTAAAGGGATAGCGGGCAATGCCGCGCCGGAAATACCCCGCGTGTGCCTTGGTTTGGGCAATCGCGGCATCAAAGCCCTTTTCTTTCAGAAGATTCAGGCGTTTGTTGATCTGGATCAGCGTACCGACAGCAGGGGTAAACGGGGTTTGTCCGCGCTCGGCATTCACAAGCGCCGCCTTCAGATCGAGATAATAACAGCAGGGTGTTCCCCTGTAAATGTGCTCCACCGCGCGGGAGGACAGTGCCACCAGCGAAACGCCGGGGGCGGTGGCAAGCGCCTTTTGCGAGCCTGTCAGCACCGCATCAGCCCCCCACGCCGCCATATCCACGGGATCGGCAAGGAAGGTGCTGATGGCATCCACCACCAGCGACAGTCGGTTGCGGCGGCAGAAATCGGCAATCAGGGGCATATCGTACAAAACCCCTGTCGAAGTCTCACCCATATTGACCAGAAAGCCCGTAAAGCCCGCGTTTTCATAGGGAGCAAGCTCTTCTTGCGTCAAGCCCTTTCCGTTTGGCAACGCAATGGCTTCATAAGGAATCCCCCAGACAGATGCGATCTCACAAAAACGCTGACCGAAGCTTCCGCCCTTGACGATCAGCAAACGGTCGTCCTTGGTAAAGAGATTCACCACTGCCGCCTCCATTGCGGCAGTGCCCGAGCCTGTCAGGAATACGGCACGCGCCTTCTCGGGTGCGTGCATGGCTTCAAGGATCAAGGCTTCGTTTTCCTGCATCAACGCGGAAAAATCTGCCGTGCGGAAATAAGGGATCACATCCCCCCCTACGGCGGCGACCTCCTCCTCGATCGGCACAGGGCCGACGGCAAAATTGATATGATGCTTCTGAATATCCATACAGGTATCTTCCTTTCTTTTCAAGCAGCTTGCACGTACAAAAAACGGCAGCGCATTACGCCTTCGGGTTTTCTTCCCCGATCGGGTAGCCCGCAGGCAAAATGCGGTTGGTCAGCGCCACAAGCTTGTGATTTCGGTAATACACTCTCGGCAAACGCTCGCCGAGCGCGGTGATCAATTCATAAGAAATGGTGTCAAGCCGTTCGGCAAGAGAGGCTACCGATTCCCCCTCGCCGCCGTAAAAGGTCACGGTATCCCCCACCTTCACGTTGGGGATCGCGCTCACATCCAGCATACACTGATCCATACAGATCCGTCCGATCAGTCCAACCGTTTCGCGCCCGAGCGCAAAACGCGGTGTCACCTGCGTGAGTCTGCGCCAGAAGCCGTCAGCATAGCCGATCGGCACGGTGGCAACCCTCGTGGGCTTTTCGGCGACAAACATTCCACCGTAACTGACACTGTCCCCTGTTTCCACCGTCTTGACCATATCGACGACCCCTTTTAAGGACAAAGCAGGGGTAAGCGTCGGCAGACGGCGAAGCGCACCTGACGGCGGATAGCCGTACAGCACGATACCCGCGCGCACCATATCGAGATGCATTTCGGGATAGTCAAAGATCGCGGCGGAATTGGCGGCGTGACGGATCGGGAAGGTAAAGCCGCGCTGAGAAAGCTTCGCGAGCGCCTCGGAAAACAGTCTGAACTGCTCTCGGGTGTAGGCATCTCCCTCTGCCCCCATATCGCTCATGGCAAAATGCGTGAATACCCCCTCACGTTCAAGGGCGGGCAGGGAGAGTACTGTCTCGATCTCTTGAAGCACACGGTCCATCGTTTCTGAGTGGCGGATCGAAAAGCCGATCCGCCCCATACCGCTGTCAAGCTTCAGATGGATCTTCACCGTAACCGATGCCGTCCGTGCCGCCTCGGAAAGTGCTTCGGCATACTCTTTGGAAAACACGCACTGCGAGATACGGTGTGCGGCAAGGATCGCGGCAGACTCGGGTGTGGCATAACCGAGATTCAGAATCGGAAGCGTGATCCCGCCAAGACGAAGCTCTAATGCTTCCTCAAGATTGGATACCGCAAAAAAATCCGCTCCCAAGCTTTCGTACAGCTTTGCCACCGTCACAGCCCCGTGCCCGTAGGCATTGGCTTTGACCACACAGCAAAGCTTGGTGCTCGGGGAAAGCGCCGCCTTGACACATCTGAAATTTTCACACAGCGCATCAAGATCGATCTCCACCCACGCACGCTGCCATACACCCTCAAATTGCACTGCCTTCACTCCTTTGCCGTACAGAATGCCATTGTAATAACAGTATAGCACAGTTTACAAAAAAATGCAACAAAAGTTTCGCCCTTTTCTTGTTTCTTTTCCCGATCATCCCCAAAAAAGTCGAAAGACCCCGTCAAAGCAAGGAGAGTAGCTTTGATGAGGTCCTTCTCAGAAAGGGATCTATGAAAAAGAGAATGAAGTCAGATTAATCGATCTCGGTGTTCAGCTTGAAGCGCTGGATCTTGCGCAGGGTATTCTTGGGGAATTCCTCGCGGCGCACCTTAACGATCGCGATTTTTTTATAGGGAACGGTCTTTTTGTTGAAGGTATCGACATAGGGCTTCAGATAGGCGTTGATATCCGCAATACCGTTCTTTTCCATATAGTCATAGTCGGGATAGATCTCGGCAACAATGGCGTTATAGGTCACGCCGCGCTTGCTCTGACCCTCGTAAACAACGATATCAAGCAGTCCGGGAATGGTCGCAAGCTCGTTTTCGATCTCTTCGGGATAGACATTCTTGCCGTTGGAGAGAATGATCAGGTTCTTTTTGCGTCCCGTGATATAAAGAACGCCGTTTTTATCAAGCTTACCGTAGTCGCCCGTGCGGAAATAGCCGTTTTTGAAGGCATCGGCAGTGGCTTCGTCGTCGTTGTAATAGCCCAGCATCACGTTGGGACCCTTGACAAGGATCTCACCCTCACCGTCCTCGTTCGGCTCGTCGATGGCTACCTCAACCCCGTCGATCGGGTTGCCGACACTGCCGCCGACAATGTTTTTACTGCGATTGACCGAGATCAGGGGGGCACATTCGGTAATGCCGTAGCCGTTCAGAACGGGAATACCGATCGCATCAAAGAAATCAAGGATCTCGCGGCTCAGGGGCGCACCACCCGAAATCACCGTCTTCACCTTGCCGCCAAAGACCGCGTGGATCGCCGAAAAGAATTTTTTGCGCTGATCGATGCCCACACGGCGCAGGGCGTTCGACAGCTTGATCGACTTCATCACAAGCTCGTATTTGCCCTTTTCCTGAAGGCTCGATAAGATCTTGCGGTAGAAGGTTTCAAGATACAGCGGCACAAGGATCAGATGCTCGGGTTTTTCCTCGGAAAGCTCGCGCGTGATATAGCGGATGCCCGACGAAATATAGATCTCACAGCCGATCATCACGTGCGCGATAAACATCACCGTTGAGCCGTAGGTATGATGCGGCGGCAGAACGCCCACCGTTTTCTTGCCGTAATCAAGATAGTGAAGCACATTTGTCATATCCGAAAGAATGGCGTTCTGGCTGAGCATCACACCCTTGCCCTTACCCGTCGTACCCGAGGTAAACACAAGAAGGGACATCTTCATCGGATTGATCGGGGCTTCGTGATAAAGCGAGGGATTTTCGGCATACCGTTCCTTACCCGAGGCAAGAAGGGCGGACAGCGTGTTCTCCCCTTCCTTTGCGAAAAGATAGATCGGCTCTTTGACAAGCAGTGCCTTTCCGGCAATATAGGTGATCTTGTCGGCAATGTCGTGATCGCCGAACAAGAAGGAGGCGTTTGCCTTTTTGACGGTATCGGCAAGCTCCTCAGCCGACCAATCGCGGTCAAGGGGAACAAGCACCGCGCCAATGGCAAGGGTAGCGTAATAGGTCACGACCCATTCATACGAAAGCTTGCCGATCAGGGCAACGTGTCTGCCTGCGCATCCCATTGCAAGCATTGCGGAAGCAAGCGCCCTGACATCCTCGCCAAACTGACGGTAGCTGATCTTTACAGATTCCTTGGCACTTGCCTTTTCACGGTACGAAAAGGCAATTCTGTCGTGATACTGCTCACTTGCCCACTCTACAAGCTCGCGGACATTGGTAAACGAGCGCTTGTCTGTCAAATATATGATATGCTTTTGATTCATCGGTTACATCCTTTCCTGATAGCGGGCGGCTTTTTCTGCCTTGTGCCCGACTTGTTGTATTTACAACAAGTGCATTATAACACAAACTTGTTGATATGTCAACAAGTTTTTTCAAAATATTCTGAATTTTTTTGGAAGTTTCTTTCTTTTTAGCAAGGATCACGGGAAGACTTGCAAATTTCCCGAAACTATGGTATACTTTTGGTAGGCATCCGTATTTTGAAAACCGAAAGGATACCCGTATGCTATCCTTATCCAACCGTTACGCCGCCCTCAAGAAAAAGATCGGCGGCAACCGCGAAATCATGCGTTATGAAGAAACCTTTGGAATGCCCCGCGAGGAATTTGAGCACATCACGCCCCCCGCGCCGCATATCCGCCGCATCCTTGGCGAGCTTGACTTTGCCATCCGTCTGTCCGAAAGCGAAGAGTCTCGCTTCGACGCCCTGATTGCCGACGCCCTCACCCTTCTGGAAGAGGAGCTTGCGCAAAACGGCGTATTGACCAAAGCGGCGGCAAGTTCTGCCGAAACGCTTCTTTTACCGATGAAGGACGCCGCCAAAGCCTACAAACTCATTCTGGCAGGGCACGCGCATATTGATATGAACTGGATGTGGTCGTGGCACGAAACGGTCGCCGCCACCCTTGCCACTTTCCGGACGATGATCGATATTATGGAAGAATATCCCGACTTCTGCTTTTCGCAATCGCAGGGCGCGGTCTACAGGATCGTTGAGGAGTACGATCCTGCCCTTGCCGAAAAGATCAAGGAAAGAATCAAAGAGGGTCGCTGGGAAGTCACCGCCGCGGCGTGGGTGGAGACCGACAAAAATATGCCGAACACCGAAAGCCTTCTGCACCACATTTCCTATACCAAAACGTATATGAAGGAGCATTGGGATGTCGATCCCGCAAGTCTTGAGGTCGACTTTTCCCCCGACACCTTCGGTCATTCCGCGAATATTCCCGAGATCGATCGCTTCGGCGGTGTGAACTATTACTACCACTGCCGCGCCCTTGACGGCAATCAAGCGCTGTATCGCTGGCAAAGCCCGTCGGGCAAGGAGCTGCTCTGCTACCGTGAGCAGTATTGGTACAACAGCGGCATCACCCCGAAGATCGGCGCGGGCATTCTCGACATCGCCAAGCGCTCGGCAGGCTTCAAAACCGGGCTGATCGTCTACGGTGTGGGCGACCACGGGGGCGGGCCCACCCGCCGCGATGTAGAACGCGCCTATGAAATGATGGATTGGGCGATCTTCCCGACGATTCGTTTCGGCACACTGCGCGAATTCTTCAAGGAAGCCGAATGTGTCAGAGACCACCTGCCCCTTGTCACACACGAGCTGAACTATTTTGCCCCGGGCTGTTACACCACGCAGTCCCGTCTGAAAATGGCAAACCGCGCGTCTGAACGCGCCCTGTCCTACGCCGAGGCAATGGCAGTTATGGCATCGCCCACGGGAGCTACCCTGCCGAAAACGCTTGACAAGGCTTGGGAAAATACCCTCTTCACGCATTTTCACGATATTCTCACAGGCTCTTGCGTACAGGATAGCCGCGAGCACGCAATGGGACTGTTTTCCGAAGCGATGGCGGCATCGCAGTCTGCCTTTGGTATCGCCGCCGCAAAGCTTGCCGAAACGATCGACACCTCGGCAATTGCCGTCAGAGAAACCGATATCCACTCGCAAGCAGAGGGCGCGGGAGCGGGCTACGGCATCAACGGTTTTTCCTCGCTGATGCCCCGACCCGAGCGTGGCAACGGTCTGTGCCGTATTTTTACGCTGTTCAATCCGACTGCCGTACCCCGTCACGAAGCGGTGGAGATCACTGTCTGGGACTGGGTAGGCGATCTGCGGTATCTTGCCGTGACCGACGCCGAGGGGAATCCGCTTCCCTTCCAGAAGCTTGACGGACGGCTTCAAACCTATTGGGATCACAAATATTTCCGTTTTCTCGTCTATGCCGAGGTGCCCGCCTACGGCTATACCACCGTCATCGTGGACGAAGCGCAAAATACCGGCGCGTATCCCCTTTACTACCAGCCCGAGCACCGCACGGGCGGACAGGATTTTAAAAATTTCGTCCTGGAAAATGAATACATCCGCGCGGAATTTGACTGCGGCACGGGCGAGCTGGTTTCGCTGAAGGCTATCGGGGATGACCGCGAATACCTCCGCAAAGGCGCGCGGGGCGGTCTTCGCCTTGTCGATACCGAACGCGCCTCGTCGAGCGCGTGGTCGATCGGCAATTATCTGAACAAAACACCCATCAATCAGGCTGTCCGCTCGACAGCCATCGGGCGCGGAAGCATCCGTCAGGGCTTCTATACCGAATATAAGATCCGTCAGTCCACCGTCAAAATGACCGTGACTCTCGATCGCAATCAGAAGGCATTCGCGGTCTCTCTGGAGGTGGATTGGCACGAGATCGGCGGCGATACCGTGCCGGTTCTGACCTACGAGATCCCGCTTGAAAAAGCAGATGGCTATCGCTACGATATCCCTGCCGGCAGTATCCTGCGCGAAAGCCGCAATCAGGATGTACCCGCTCTGCAATACGGCGCCGCCCTCTTCGGCGATACCGCCGTTTCCATGATCAACGAAAGCAAATACGGCTATCGCGCCACACACGCAGGGGATCTCATTACCACCTTCATCAATTCCTCCACCAGCCCCGACCCCTACCCCGAACGCGGCATCCATAAGATCCGTATGGGTATCGGACTTCTGCCAAATGACCCCAAAACCCTCGAAGACACCGCTACCGCCTTCAATAACGGCATCACCTATCTTGCCATGACCCGTCACAGCGGCACGCGCCAAATGACCGACTCGCTTTTCACCTTCGACAGCAAGGCTTCGGTCGTTTCCGCGCTTCTACCCACCGCTTCGGGCTTCTTGCTCCGTGTATACAATACTGCTGATACCCCCGACACCGTCACGGTAGGCATCAAGGCAACAGCCGCAATTGGCACCGACCTCTCGGGGAATCCGCTGAACACCCCCGTCACCCTTTCACCGACTTGTGTCAGCGCCACTCTTCCCCCTTTCTCGCTTTGCAACATCGAAATTACGCTGTAAATCCTCCGAAAAAAACTCCGTCACGCGGCGTGACGGAGTTTTTGGTTTTACCGGTGTTTTTCTGCTTCGCGTTTGGCGCGTTGCCAGAGTCTTTGAAGCGAGGGGGTATTGTAGCGGAGAATGCAGGTAGGGAGCATACTGAGGATGAAATTGACGATGGCGATCGGAAGCCCTACCGAAATCGGCTGACAGAACGGAAGCAGTAAGATCAGAAAGCCGAGAAACGCGCCGAGGATATGACCGACCGCGCCGTAATT
>JAFTKF010000271.1 GCA_017453405.1 Clostridia bacterium | reverse complement strand
CAGATGAACAGCGTGTGATTGACAAGGGGCATGATCGCACCGATCTGCTTGGCAAGAACGGCAAGCGCAGGCTCTGCCACGGTGGCAAGCAGTCCGAACACAAAGCCGAATGCCAACACAAAAAACAGCTTATTATACTTGGCAAACGAGCCGCCCACCATACGCCCAATGGGCAAAATGCTGGTATCAAGACCCACCAAAAACAGCGATTGTCCGATGATCACGCAGAGATAGCCCACCGCGATCTTGGCATAATCGCCAAAGGTGGGAAGGGGCGCGATCAGAAGACAAACAACAATGATCACCGCCAGCGGCAGAGAGGAATAGAAGGTTTCCTTAACGGTTTGCAGAACTTTGGATTTCATGAAACTCTCTTTCTGTTTTGTATTTCATCATCAGTATACCATAATAGCCCCCCCTTTTGCAAGCCCTGCCAAAGGCTTTTTGGGGAAAACTTTCTTTTCGTGATTCAGTTTCGCAAGCCCATACGGTCAACTACCGTTTCATATATCGCAAATCGAAAACGAAAATGATAAGACACGAGCCACCCACAATATAGGGTGTCAACCGTTTTATAAACTTAATTTGGTAATATTGTGATTGACCACGGAGACTTGTTTTCACAGAGTACCGAAAATGAAAACGCCATCCCAAGCTGAGACGGCGTTTGACTCTTTTGCAGTAAAAAACAAGCTGAGGTGCTCACTTTTCCCCGAGCACGCTCGGTATAAAAGTGGACACCCCGGCAAAATAGATCCATACGAGACTATCGTACAAAAACAGTCCGTGATTTTTGCTGTGAGGATACACGTATCCTTTGGCGATGATGGGAATTGCACTTAACCGCTGTCTTTCGGAGTGCTACTCTATGCTTGCAAACGAAGATATGTAAAGATTAAAGCAATTATTCCGGTTTGTTGTAATAATGCGGAATAAGGTACGGATGTTCCTCAACTTGTTTTTATTTGTTTGGTTCTGCTTTATTTTATTGGCTCAAGTATAAGTGTCCCTTTTTTAGCAGACCAATCACAGTTGTCCCAACCCATCATGTCAGGATTGTAGTGCACAATGACATCACCCAACCATTCCTCGCTCTCCATTTCAGGGCAATCACCTGCAAAGGTTATCGTCATTGTGCTATAATTAAAAAAGGTGTTACCGCTCACCACATTCACCGAAGCGGGCACCTCAACAGAGACGGGCGAGGTGATGGAGACCAGAGCATAGCCATCCAGACTCACTCTGCCCCCTCGGAACGTAATATGCTTCAGCGCAGGGCTGTTGAATATGACGGTAGAGAAGCCGGGCTCATACAGGCGCAGATTTTTTCCAATGGAAATGGACTCAATGCCGATACACCCCTCAAATGCATTCTTTACGATTTTCTCCAAGCTATCGGGCAGATACAAGCTTTGTAGGGCGGAACAGTTGAGGAACGAGCCTTCGTCTATGATAGTCATTCCCTCGGGAAATATAATCTCCTTAAGTGATGTGCAATCTCTGAAAGAATAATACGTTCCCTTCAGCTTAGTGAGTGGAGAAAGGTCTACACGCGTGAGCGCCGTACAGCCCTCAAAGACACTCGTATTCAATGATGTAATGCCACAGCCCTTAGCAAACTCTACCTGTTCAAGCTTTGTACAGTGAGCAAAGGTGCCAAGACCCAAGGAACTAACAGAGGACGGGATATACACCGATTCAATGGCGGTATCTTCAAACACCCCCTGCACCACGCCGGTATATCCATTATCATTCTGCGCGGTTACGCCAAGTAAAATTCT
The DNA here is from genome assembly GCA_017453405.1 of Clostridia bacterium. GTDB lineage: Bacteria > Bacillota > Clostridia > Oscillospirales > CAG-272 > RGIG1993. Next base: position 6,541 of record JAFTKF010000271.1, on the reverse strand, counting down.
CACCGGCAACCCCTCAATGGTGTCGGGAATCACCACGTCGGTGCGCTCGCCCTTGTAGCGAATCAAGCGAATCACACGCTCGCCGTCCTTCTCAAAAGTATCATAGTCGAAATCCGAGGCGTCATTGGGAATCAACAAATCCTCTGTCGAAGTATCCGTGGTCGGAGTCGTTTGACAGGCGCAACACAGTATCAAGCACAAGATAGAGAGAAAAACAATAGCCATTCGGCGAAAAAACATAGTCATTATAAAAATTCCTCCATTAAAGATGATATATTTGCGCCATCGAGCGCCCGGTAGAACGGTGCGATAAATCTTCATTTGTCAGCTGTAAAACGTTAACGGATAATTCCATTGAAAGATCACCAAGCTTGTTTTCTTTCATAGTATCACTGCCTTTCCAATTGCATTATAACATACTTTGGGTTAAAAATCAACTGCATTCCAGCGCACCGAGCGAACGGTTTCCACTCCGTTTGCGCGAAGCGCAACATCATTGATGCGAAGCATCCCTTCATTTGCCGAAGGCAACTTCATTTACGGCAAAGCCATAACATCGTTCATTTGTGCCGCTTGTTGCGACAATGATGTTGAGCCAAGGCTCAAATGATGTTGTGTCCCGCGGACACAAATGAAAAAAATCGTGAGCATTTCAACCGGTTTGCATCAAATCGCGCGTGATGGCGTGTATATAATAAAAAATGCTTTTCGCCTCGGCGAAAAGCTACCTCACCTATTACCTCTTCCCTTTTACCTATTACCTCAAAAAATCCTGCCATTTTAGGTAAGAGTGAAGAGGTAAGAGGTAAAAAGTAAAAATCCCGCACTTGCGTGCAGGATTTTTTGCCTTATTGCGGATAAAAGGTGTCTGAATATAGGTAATTGCGAACAAAAGGTGTCCAATAATAGCAACAAGAATTATTTCTTTTTGTTTTTTCCGTTCTTTATCTGTTTGAGAAGGACGATAATGAATAAAATCACCGATATTAAGAGAAGCGGACCTGTACAAACATAGAGTGCAAATGGAATCTCCATCAATAGATTCAACAGATTTATAATACTGCCAATCAACAAACAGATGGAGGCTATGAGTTGTAAAATATTTACTTTTTTCATTTCATATTCTCCTTCAAAGTCTTACAACTCGAAATCAACATTCGTCTTATACGACCGCAAAGATTTCGATAATTTTTATAGGTTTCTTCATCAATGCCGTTTGTGTCGAATAACAACTGTAGCCACCCTTCTGTTTCGCTACATTCCTTGAGTGCTATTTCGAATTTCGAAAGCATATCCACTTTACTTTGCCCGTAATTGGCTTCACGGATATTTGCATACACACTACTTGAACTTTTGCGAATTTGGAAAAGAGTGTTAGAGGTGGCTTTTATATTTTGACAAAGTAATTCTATATCGATCGCAAGTTGTTCTGAATAAACCAATAAATAGTTTTTGGCCATATTATCACTCCCTTCAAGGCTATTATATCATATTTTACAAAGCAATTCAAGAGCTTTTCGCATTCTCGCGTCTCAATCACGCCGAAGGCGTGTATATCATCCGCAACTTGTTGCGGTATATCATCAATGCGAAGCATTGTATATCATCAAGCCGCAGGAAGATGCACGCTGGCGCGTGATGATATACAGCCCGAAGGGCTGATGATATGCACCGCACTTCGCGCGGTGATGATATGCCAAGCCTGCGGCTTGGATAAACAAAAAGAGAACATTTGTCGGTAGACAAATGTTCTCTTTTTGTTGGCAGGGGCGTAAGGACTTGAACCCTAGACATGCGGTTTTGGAGACCGCCGTTCTACCGACTGAACTACACCCCTATATGGATGATGCTCTCACATCACCCAAGCATTATAGCACAGTTTTGTGGCAAAATCAATAGCTAATTGAAAAAATGTTTGAAAAAATTTGAAAAAAACGGGATATTTTTTCTGATTTCTCTATTTTATCACTTGGCGAACTGGCTGTGATAGAGCTCGGCATAGAAGCCGCCTTTTTCGAGGAGCGTTTGGTGATTGCCCTGCTCGATCACGTGTCCGTCGCGCATCACGAGGATGGTATCGGCGTTCATAATCGTGGATAGACGGTGCGCGACGATGAAGGTGGTTCTTCCCTGCATCATTTCCCCGAACGCCTTCTGAATGCGGATCTCGGTGCGGGTATCGATCGACGAGGTTGCCTCGTCGAGAATGAGGATGGGCGGCAGGGTCAGCATCACGCGGGCAATGCAGAGAAGCTGTTTTTGTCCCTGCGAAAGACCTTCGCCCCCTTCGCCGAGGAGGGTATCATAGCCCTGCGGCAGGCGCTTGATGAAGCTGTGTGCGTGAGCGGCTTTGGCGGCGGCAATGACCTCGTCATCGCTTGCCGTGGGATTTGCCATTCGGATATTATCTCGCACCGTTGCCGCGCGAAGCCAGGTATCCTGAAGCACCATACCGATGTTCTGACGGAGCGAGTGGCGCGTAATCTTGCGGATATCCACGCCGTCCAGCTCGATCTTTCCGTCGTTGACATCGTAAAACCGCATCAGAAGATTGATCACCGTGGTTTTGCCGCATCCGGTCGGCCCGACGATGGCGACCCGTTCACCCGGAGCAACCGAAAGCGAGAGATTTTCGATCAGAGGCTTTTCGGGCGAATAGGAAAACGCCACATTCGACAGCGTAAATCTGCCGCTTGCCTCGGTCAGCGTGACGGCATCCGGCGCATCCTCGCTCTCGCGCGGCTCATCGAGCAGCGCAAACACGCGAGACGCGCAGGCAAGCGCGTTCTGGAATTCGGTGATCACACCCGAAATTTCGTTAAAGGGCTTGGTATACTGATTGGTATACGACAAAAGGCAGGTCAGCTGTCCCACCGTGAACGTACCCGCACCGCCCACAACCGCAAGCGCGCCAGACAGCGCGACGGCGGCATAGATCATACTGTTGACAAACCGCGTAGTGGGATTGACCAGCGAGGAATAAAAGATCGCGCTCAGTGAGAATTTCTGCAGTCTTCCGTTGATCGTCGCAAAGGCTTCGAGTGCTTCATCCTCGTGGGAAAAGGCTTTGACCGTCTTCATATTGCCGATCATTTCATCGATGTGCGAGGTCGCCTCGCCCTTGGCGGTGGCTTGCGCTTTGAACATTTTATGCGTGCGACTGCCGATAAAGCGCGCAATGAACAGCGAAAGCGGTGTCAAAAGGAACACCACGAGTGCGATCTTCCAATTGATGGTCAGCATAAAAATGAGTGTACCCACAATGGTGGCAACGCCGACAAACAGCTGTGTAAAGCCGAGCAGCAGTCCTTCGCCGAAGGTATCGACATCGGCAATAACGCGGCTGACGATATCGCCGCTCTGATGGCGGTCAAGATATGACAGAGGCAGACGCTCGATCGTTTCGATCGCGCGGTTTCTGAGGTCGCGTGTGATGTGATAGGCCATACGGTTGTTAAAGCCTGCCATGATCCAGTTGACCAGCGCCGTGATGCCAACGATCACAAGGGCTTTGAGCAGTAGCGAGACAATGGCATCAAGCCTGACCTCGCCCTTGCCTACAATGCCGTCAAGGGCATCACCGATGAGGATCGGTACCCAAAGGGTCAGAGCAACCGAAACCAAGGCAAGCAGTGTGGACAGCGCCACCAGAAGCTTGTATTTTCCGATAAAACGGAGCACCTTTTTCAGCGTAGAGGTCTTTTTCACGCTGTCGCACCCCCTTTCGCGAACTGCGTTTCGTAAATGTCACGATACAATTCACACGAATGAAGCAGCTCTTCGTGCGTGCCGATGGCAACCGCCTCGCCGTCGTCAAGCACAATGATCTTATCGGCGTATAAAAGCGAGGACGCGCGTTGCGAGACGATAAACACCGTGGCATCTCCCGTGTCCTCACGAAGCGCGCGGCGCAGAGCGGCATCGGTCGCAAAGTCCAAAGCCGAAGCCGAGTCATCGAGAATGAGAATGTCGGGCTTTTTGACCAGCGCACGCGCAATGGTCAGTCTTTGCCGCTGACCGCCCGAAAAATTTCTGCCCCCTGCTTCGATCGCGGCATCCAGTCCGCCCTTATCGGCAACCACCTTGGTTGCCTGCGCGGTCTCGATCGCCTGCGCGATCTCGTCATCGGTGGCGTTTTGATTGCCCCATTTCATATTGTCACGCAGTGTCCCCTTGAACAGCACCGCCTTTTGCGGCACGACACCGATATGCTCGCGCAGGGATTCGGTATCATAGCGGCGGATATCCTCGCCAAACAAAAGGATTCTGCCTCCCGTGGCATCGTAAAAGCGCGGGATCAGATTGACCAGCGAGCTTTTGCCGCTTCCCGTGCCCCCGATAATGCCCACCGTTTCGCCCCGTTTGACCGAAAAGGAGATTCCCGTCAGGGAATCCTCGCCCGCGGCGTGATAGCGAAGGGATACGTTGTCAAACACTAAAATATCGTCACAGAGATTGGCGTCAAAGGCAAGCGTGCCGTTTGCCATCGACGGCGCAGTCGTCAGCACCGAGGAAATTCTGCCTGCCGAAGCAAGCGCCTTGGTGATCGAAATGATCAGCGAAGCCAGCTTGATCAGCTCTACCAGAATCTGCCCCATATAATTGTACAGCGCCACCACCTGTCCCTGTGTCAGATCGCCCGCATCCACACGGAGCGCACCTTGATAAATGAGGAACAGCGTTGCCGCGTTGATGAGCACATAGGTCAGGGGATTCAGAAGATTGGAGATCGCGCCCACAAATTTTTGTGCCGCCACCAATGCGCCGTTTTCCTCGCGGAATTTTTTGATTTCTTCCTCTTCTCTGCCAAAGGCACGGATCACACGCGCACCACTGATATTTTCACGCGTGGTGAACAGCACGCGATCCAGCCGCGCCTGCACCTTTTTGTAAAGCGGGATCGAAAGCAGCATAATGCCGAATACCACCACCGACAGAATCGGAATGACAACCGCAAATGTCCAAGCCGAGGGAACATCCACGGTAAACGCCATCACCATCGCGCCGAAGACCACAAAGGGCGAGCGCAGTAACAAACGGAGTGCGAGATTTGCCCCCGATTGTACGGTATTGCAGTCTGCTGTCATCCGCGTGATCAGCGAGGATGTGCCCATACGGTCAAGATCACTGTAGGACAATTTGCCCACGTGGGCAAACAGCGCGTGACGCAGTCTTGTCACAAAGCCCACCGAGGCTTTGGCGGCAAAAAACTGCGCAGTGACCGAAAAGATCAGCCCCACCGCACCGAGGGCGGCAAGGATCAAAGCCGCCTTGACAAGATAGCTTTTATTGCCGGCATCAATGCCGTTGTCGATCATCGCCGCCACCACAAGCGGCACGAAAAGTTCAAGCGTTGCTTCAAACAGCTTGAACAAAGGACCAAGCACACATTCCTTGGTGTAGCCCTTCAGATATTTTACAAGATGTTTCAAAAGCGGTCTCCTTTTTGGTAATATCGCTTTATTGTATCACATCTTGTGCCAAATGAAAAGAGAAAAGCGGGATTTTTTTCACATTTTTCGTATCTTCACACATGGCGTCCCAAACAGTCAGGGGCACAGAGAAGACGCTTCTTCAAAGTCAAACAAGACCCGTCTTGCGACAGGTCTTGCTAACAATATTTGGTTTATTGTGCGGATTTCTTTTTCTTCCACAACAGGATGCCGACAGCAACGCCTGCTATGACAAGAACACCGACAAGGATTCCGATGATAAGTCCGACAGAAGGTGTATCGTCGGGATCGTCAGGGTCGTTGGGGTCGATCGGGTCGTTGCCCCCATCGGTTGTCACGGGTGTTGTCACATCGGGGTCTTTTTCCGTGGTATCGGGGGTCGTGTCGATCGGGGCACGGTTGGTTTCAAGCTGTGTCTTGGCAAGCGCCAACGCCTCGATTGCCGCTTCAGCCTCGCTCGGCAGCGCATTGGCATCGGCATACAGCTCCTTCAGCGTGTCCAGTGCAAGCTGATAGCTCGCCTTGGCATCCGCTGTCGCACCAAGATAGCACGCGTCAGTCAGCAGTGCTTCACCCGAAACGATGGCATTTCTCACAGCCTCGGTATCAACGGAGGAAAGCTCACGCACAGCATACACCTCAAATTCCGAGATCTGCAAGCGATAGCTGTTGCTGTCGCTCACCTTGGGGCGCAGACTCGTCGCATTCAGGCGAATATAACGTGCTTCCACATCCTCAAACGCATACACGAACGCGCCGTATTCCGCAAGCTCGGCAGAATTTTCCTGATAGACCGTCTTCCAGGTTTTTTTATCTGTTGATACCTCGATGCTGTAGCTGTCGGGGAACCCGTAGCACAGCCAGCGCTCGCCGTCAAAGGTTGCGCCCGAATAGATCACGACGGTGTTGACCGTCTGGAGCGAGCCGAGATCGAGCATCAGCCATTCGGCGTGGTCAACCGCGGGAGTCTGACTGCTGCAGTAGCCGGTATATTCCCCTGCCTGAGGGCCGGAATTGGCACGGTTGCCGTCATTGACAAGCGCAAGTCCCCATTTCCAATAGCTATCCTCGTGCGTGGAGGAGGCGCT
>JAFTKF010000270.1 GCA_017453405.1 Clostridia bacterium | reverse complement strand
GTTTATTTGTGGTATAATGTTTCATGAAGTGATTGAGTCCTTTCTGTTGAGATGAGTTAGGGGTAATTCTATTTTAACAGAACTCAATCACTTTTTCTATTCTTTTTTTACTTTCGGTCTCACATCTATTGTAACACTACAATTATTTTTTGGGAATGAATGAAAAACACTCTTGACAAATCGGGGAAACTGTGCTATATTGAACATATGAACAATTGCTCATATGTTCAAAACGAAGTGTTTGGAGCGAAGCGTTTGAAGCAAAGCGTTTAAAACGAAGCGCTTGAAGCAAAGCGTTTGCGGTGAAGGGAGGAGACGGTGTATGACGAAAAGCGGAATTTGTGCCTGTCACAGTGAAGAGGTGCACGAGGCGGTGGTGAAATCGCTTCGCGATTCCATGCCGGCCGAGGAGGAAATTTTGCACGCGGCGGAGCTGTTCAAGGCGTTTGCCGATGCCACACGACTGCGGATTCTGACCACCCTGATGAAGGGCGAGATCTGTGTTTGTGATATTGCCGATGTGCTCGGTATGACGCAGTCGGCGATCTCACACCAATTGCGGCTTTTGAAAAATGCGCACCTGATACGGGCAAGGCGAGAGGGCAAGACGGTCTTTTACGCCCTTGCCGACAGTCACGTGATGGCGATCCTTGCCTGTGCCACCGAGCACATCAGGGAATAGTGTGAGTGGTAATTGGTCAACCGTTGTCAACCAACGGTTGCGTATAGTTGTGTATGATGCGGTTTGCCGCGATGATTATCGAACAAAAGGAGTAAGGGTATGAAAAAAGTTTATAAAATGGAAGATCTGGAATGCGCACACTGCGCGGCGAAGATGGAAAAGGGAATTATGAAGCTTAGCGGCGTGGTATCCTGCAGTATCAGCTTTCTTTCGCAGAAAATGAAGCTTGAAATCGAGGATAGCGCCGATCCTGATGCCATTATGAAAGAGATTGCGGCGATCGTGAAGAAGATCGAGCCCGACTGCAAGGTTATTTTCTGATGGCAAAGCGGATCTCGTTCAGTAAAAAACAGAAAAAGCATCTCGTTCGCATTCTCTTGACGGCGGTATTGACGGGCGGGGCAATGCTCGTTCTGCATTTTGCATCCCTGCAAACGTGGCAGGAGCTTCTTGTGATCTTGCCGATCTATTTTTATATCGGCTATGATGTGCTTTGGAATGCGTTATGTGACATCGGGCACGGGCAGATCTTCGGCGAGAAGCTGTTGATGGCGATCGCCACGGTAGGTGCGCTCGTGTTGGGCGAATATGTGGAAGCGGTCGCGGTGCTTTTGTTCTTTCAGGTGGGTGAATTGTTCGAATCGGTGGCGAATGCCTCGGCGCGAAGAAGCCTTTCGGCGCTGGCAAGTCTATGCGCGGATGAAGCGCGGCTTGTCGGGGAGGAAGGCGAAACCCTTGTGCCGATCGACGAGGTTGCTCTTGGCAGTGTGATCGCCGTGAAGGTCGGCGAGCGCGTACCGCTGGATGCGGTGGTGATCAAGGGCGATGCCAGTCTTGACTATTCTTCCCTGACAGGCGAAAGCGTGCCGGTCTTTTGTACGGTGGGCGACCGTGTGCCTGCGGGCGTTGTTCTGCTTGATGCGCCCCTGACGCTTCGTACCGAGCGCCGTGCGGAGGACTCTGCGACGGCACGCATTCTGGCGTTGATGGAGGATGCTCTTGCGGATAAGGGCAAGCACGAGCGGTTTATTACGAAATTTTCCTTTGTCTATACCCCGATCGTTGTTCTGACAGCACTGCTGGTGGCGTTTGTTCTGCCGCTGTTTGCGGAAGGGTCATACCTTTCGGTTTTGTCTGACTATGTCAGCCGTGCGCTGAATTTTCTGGTGGTATCCTGCCCGTGCGCTTTGGTGATCTCGGTGCCGCTTTCTTTCTTTTCGGCATCGGGCAGTGCGGCAAAAGCGGGCATTATTTTCAAAAGCAATGCGGCAATGGAACGGCTTGCCGCCACCCGCTATGCTTGCTTTGACAAGACGGGTACATTGACAAGCGGCAAATTCACGGTGACGGATGTAGACTGTTCTGAGGATTGTCCGTATACGCGCGGTCAGGTTCTTGAAATCGCGGCGGCGCTGGAGGATGGCTCTACGCATCCGCTCGGCAGAGCATTTGAGAGCTATGCGATCGATCCCGACCGCCTGGCGGCGCAAAAAGAGGTACGCGGCAAGGGCGTTCTCGGCAGATACGGGGGCGTGGACTATGCGCTCGGCTCGGCACTGCTTGCCGAAGATCTTGGCGCCACACTTCCCGCGCTGAGCGGTGAGGGCAGTGTTTTGTACCTTATGGAAAAATGCGGTGCGCTGTGGCAATACCGTGCCGCCTTTCACCTGACGGATCTTGCCAAGGACAGTGCAAAAGCCGCCGCGCGACAGCTTCGCAAAATGAAGATCGAAAGTGTGATCCTGTCGGGGGATCGCGAGGAATCGGTCAAGGCGCTTGGAAAGCATTTGGGTTTTGATCTTTCTTACGGCGGTCTTTTGCCCGAAATGAAGGTTGCCGCCCTGCAGGCGGTGAAGAAGCACGGCACGACGGTGTATGCCGGAGACGGCATCAACGATGCCCCCTCGCTTGCGGCGGCGGATGTCTCGTTTGCGATGGGTGCGCTCGGCAGTGATGCGGCAATTGAGGCGGCAGATGCGGTGATCTGCGACGACAATCCCGCAAAAGTGCCGTATGCCATCGCGCTTTCGCGCTTTACGCTGAGATTGGTGCGGCAGAATCTGATTTTTGCCATCGGCATAAAGCTTGTGATCCTGCTTTTGTCCGCGTTTGGCTATGCGGGACTGTGGCTTGCGATCTTTGCCGATGTGGGTGTTCTGATCCTTGCCGTTCTGAACGCGATGCGTGCGATGCGCTTTCATTTGCGTGAATCATCACAGTGAGAGGTATCTTCACAGTGTTTCTTTATCTTCACGGTGATTCTTTATCAAGGAGGAATTTGGTGTGAAAAAAGCTTTACTGCTTGTCAACCCGAAATCGGGGAAACAGGCTGCCAAACAACATTTTTTTGACATTGTCAACAATCTTTCGCTGAAATATGAGGTCACGGTGCACCTGACGAAATCGACCGAGGATCTCATTGAAACCGCAAAAACCACGCCGATCCACCGCATTATTGTGTGCGGCGGAGACGGAACGCTGTCGGGCGCGGTGCAGGGCATTATGGAAAACCCCAATCGCGACAAAATCCGCATCGGCTATATCCCCAGTGGAACAGCAAACGATGTAGCATCCACGCTGGATATTCCGAAATCGATGGCGGCAGGGGCGCTGTATGTGGTCAGAAACACGGCAAAACCGCACGATATCGGTATGTTTAACGGCAGACCCTTCGTGTATACGGCATCGTTCGGCACGTTCACCCGTGTGTCGTATGAAACGCCGCAGGATGCCAAAAATCTCCTTGGCGGATTTGCGTATCTGCTCAGCGGTGCGCAGGAGTTGATTCGGGTCAAGGGCTATGATGTGACGATTGAATACGACGGCAAGGTGATGGAGAAAAAGGATATCACCTTCTGCTCGGTGTCGAATACGCATTATCTCGGGGGCGGCTTGATCAAAATGCCCACCGATTTCGCACTGCTTGACGACGGAAAATTGGAGCTTCTGACCGTGTCGCGCCCGAAGCATCTTTTCGATCTTGAAAATATCGTGCGCTCCATCGCGCAAAAGGAGTTCAATAACGAGCTTGTGACCCTGCTCCGTGCAGAGAAGATCCGCATTCGTTCCAATACTCCGCTTGCCTTCACACTGGACGGCGAAAACGGCGGCGAGCACACCGAAATCGAAATCGAATGCCGCAAAGGCGCGATCAATCTGATCAAAAGCTAAAGAATACCAAAAACAAAAAAACGACAGTTTCTACCAAAGCGGTATGAACTGTCGTTTTTATTATGATTTTTGTGGCGTGTTATGGTGCGCGCGGTAGCATTCGATGACTTCGGC
>JAFTKF010000269.1 GCA_017453405.1 Clostridia bacterium | reverse complement strand
TGACAGCACGTTCAGCCGCTACCGTGACATCGGTAATCCCCCCGAAGGAGGGCGAGCCATTGGCGGCGGACATTGCCTTGGCGTCGCTCGTTTCCCGCAGCTTTTTCTGCACATAAACGATGTCGCCATAGGGCACGAGCTGTCTTGCCAAAGCTTTTGCGCCCTCGGTAGGGGCAAGCGCGGCAAGCTGCTCGGTGATTTTATAAAATTCCAGTGTTTGAATTGCTTTTGTAAAGTCCATCATATTCGTTCATCAGATATCGTATGGTAAAAGGTTAAGGTGTCAAAGCTTCTGCCGAGATGGTACAAGAGATATTTTTCACTGAAGCGGGAAAGGCTGTCAAGAAGCCCGTTCTCGCACTGAAAGGAAAAGATCCGCTTATCAAGTGCTTCGCTGATATAGCGCACCAAGGCAAGCGTGCCTTCATCGATCGGCACAAGCAGTCGCTCGCTGACATCGGGCACTTCACTTGTTGCGCATTTGTCGCAAAGAAGATTGCCCCCCGCAATATTGAACCAGATCAGGCAATCCTTGCCCTCGCAGTCACCGCACACGGCGGTATCCGGCATAAAGCCCAGTAAGGTGGCAAGGCGAAGCTCAAACACCGCTTTGATCTTTGAATAGGGCACATCGCGCTTTTCGGAAAGCAGGTAAAGACAGTTCAGAAAGAGTGACAGCACCCCTTCGTCATTTTCACCCTCCACCGTAACCGACAGAAGCACATCGGCAAAATAATTTGCCAGCGCAATTGCTTCAAAACGCTCTCTGAGCGAGAAAAAGCTTTCGATCGGCTCGGCTTCCTCCAAGGCATACTGCCCATTTTTGACACTGAGTGTCATATCGGAATAGACATACTGCTGACAGGCGGCAAAACGGCGGCTTTTCAGCGACCGCACGCCCCGGCATCGCACGGTGATCTTGCCAAGCTCCCGTGACAGAAGCGTCAGAAGCTTGTCGGTTTCCTTATAGGCAACCTCTTTCAGCACGATTGCCTTTGCCTGAATCGCTTCCTTTGCCACAGCACTGCCCCCTTTTTTCAGAATCAGTCTTCGTCACTCGGCTTATAGCCGAAATCATATACCGCACTCGGGCGGTCGCGCCAGTTTTCCTTGACTCTCACCCACAGATCAAGATAGATCTTCACACCGAAGAATTTTTCAAGATCTTCTCTTGCGTACATACCGATGGTCTTCAGTGCCGAGCCGTTCTTGCCGATGAGAATGCGCTTGTGCGATTCCCTCTCGCAATAGATCTCGGCGCGGATCTTCACGACATCGCGCCCTTCCTTGAATTCCTCGATCACAACCGCAACGCCGTGGGGAATCTCGTCATCGCAGGTACGAAGGATCTTCTCGCGAATGACCTCCGAGGCGATCTGTCTTTCGGGCTGATCGGTCAGGGAATCCTCAGGGAAAATGAACTCGCCCTCGGGCAGGATCTTTTCCACCTCGGAAAGAATGATATCGATCCCGTCGTTTTTCATCGCGCACATCGGAATGACCGATGCATAGTTCGAAAGCGCAGCATACGCGGTGATCGTTTCGGCAATCACAGCAGGGCTTGCAAGGTCGGTCTTGTTGAGAACGAGGATCAAGGGGAGGGAGAGCCCCTTGATCTTCTCGATCAGCTTCTTTTCAATATCGCCCGGCTTGTGCGAGGCATCCGCCACCAGAATGGCGGCATCCACATCGGCAACCGCGCCGTTGATCGCCTTGACCATATACGTACCGAGCGAGGTCTTGGGCTTATGCATACCGGGCGTGTCCACAAACACGAACTGTGTTTCGTCCTGTGTCAGAATACCGGTGATGCGGTTACGGGTGGTCTGCGGCTTTTTCGAAACGATCGAAACCTTTTCACCGAGCATAGCATTTAAAAGTGTACTTTTGCCGACATTCGGTCTGCCGACAATGGCTACAAATCCTGTTTTCTTCATCTTTTATAGTTCCTTTATCTCGTTAATTTCATCAGCGAAAGAATCTCTTCCTGCATGGCAAACATTTCACTTTCCGCGGCTTTTCCCTCTTCGTGGTCAAACCCGAGCAGGTGCAGTACCGAATGTACGGTCAAAAACGCAACCTCTCGTCTTAAAGAATGTCCGTATGCCTCGGCTTGCTCCACCGCTTTTTCCACTGACAGCACGATATCGCCGAGAATGCACATCTCCCCGTTGTCAAAATCCTCATCAAACATCGGAAAGGAAAGCACATCGGTCGGGCGGTCGATGCCCCGATGCTCGCGGTTGATCTCACGGATGGCGTCATTATCAACAAGTGTCACCGAGACCTCGCAGGGTCGCTCAAAGTCTTCATAGCGAAGGGTGGCGACGATCGCCTTCTTGATCAGTCGCTTCAGGGAAAAGGTCAATTTCACCTTGTCCTGTTCATTGGAAAGAATGACGGTATGCTTCACGTTGTCTCCTTTCGTTTATAGACCCTGCCCTGCGGCGTGCGCTTGGCGGCGCGGTCCTTGCCTGCCTTGTCATATGCCAGAATGATCTTTTGAACCAAACGGTGTCTGACCACATCCTTTTCGGTAAAGCGGTGAATGGCGATCTCTTCGATCCCGTCAAGGATCTTCAGCGCCTCCACAAGACCGCTTTCCTTGCCGTACGGCAGGTCTGTCTGGGTAATATCGCCCGTGATCACCGCCTTGGAGGAAACACCAAGGCGTGTTAAAAACATTTTCATCTGCTCGGGCGTGGTATTTTGTGCTTCATCGAGAATGATAAAGCTGTCATCTAAGGTTCTTCCGCGCATATACGCAAGGGGCGCAATTTCGATGATCCCCTTTTCCATATTGCGACCGTAGCCCTCCGCGCCCATCATTTCAAACAGCGCATCATACAAGGGGCGCAGGTACGGATCGATCTTGGTCTGCAGATCGCCCGGCAGATAGCCGAGCTTTTCGCCCGCTTCCACGGCAGGGCGTGTTAAGATAATGCGCGCGACCTCCTTTTTGCGAAGCGCCGCCACTGCCATTGCCACGGCAAGAAAGGTCTTACCCGTGCCGGCAGGGCCTACGCCGAAGATCACGGTATTTTTCGCAATTTTGTCTACGTACTGCTTTTGTCCCACGGTTTTCGCCTTGATCGGCTTGCCGCGCGAGGTGATCAGCACACAGCCCTTTTCCATTTCGTCAAGAGATTCGCCTTCGCCTCCCTCGACCATATTCAGTACATATTCGGTTTTCTGCGCGGTGAGCTCTTCCCCGAGCAGAGCGAGCTTTTTGAGATAGCTCAAGCTGTCATAGGCGCCCTTCACGCCTACCTCGTCACCCGATATTACCACCACGCCGTCGCGATTGAAGATCTTCACGCGAAAGCGCTCTTCGATCAGGACGAGATTGGCATCGTAAGCGCCAAAGATCATCATCGCCTGATCGGCGGAATCGGTTAAAAAGGTTTTTTCCATCATCGGTTGTATCCTACCTTTCTTCATAAAGAGTCGGTTACTGCCGCACAACCCATTACGGCAGGTCAAACAGAGGACGTTCTTCAGCAATGTCCTCAATACAGCGATAGGTCACAGACAGCGTGACGGATTCCTCTTGCGTTACAATCTCTTCGCGATAGGAAATGAGAGGTTTTTCACTAAGTGCCGAAAGAATTTCCTCGCGGCACAGACGGATGGTTTCCTCCTCGGTCAGAGGAATTTCAAGAAGAGAGAATTCGCGGTAGCTGACGGTGACATACCAAAGAGGCAGGGGCACCGTTCCAAACAGCATCACCCGCTCTCTTTCTTCTATTCTATCACAAGTCATAGGTAAATTTCCACACTCTTTCGAAACTTTTTTCGATTTATTGAAAAAAATTATTGTTTTTTCTTCCAAAATGCGTCCCGTATACTGCTTTTCATAGCGATATAAGGGTTTTGTCAGGCTGATCTCGTTCAGGGTTTCGGCATAGATATGCCCCTTTGCCGCCTGATACAGATACTTTTCGTTACGAAGAAGATTCACGCCCGAAATCAGAAGATCCCCCTGCGATACGGTTTGTCCCGCTTTGAGTGAGGATACCCCCGATTCCACCTCCACCGAAACGATCACACCGTTTTTCGAAGCCACCACGTTGGAGGGGACATCCTCCCCACCCGTCTCATTGCCGCGCGGCAGCTCCTCCAGCACGATCACCTCAATACAGTTGCCCACGCGGTTCACCCCGACAAACGCAAGCGCATCGCTTTTTTTAAGCATTCGGTTCGCGATCGCCAGCGCATCGATTCCCTTGCCGTAAGCCCCTTCATACACCCCTTCCTCACGAAGAAGCGCGAGCACCTCTTCATCCGCCAGCGTGACATTGCCAACGATTTCGATCTGCCAGATGTATTCCCCCGAAAGATAGGTGAGAAAGATCCCGAAAAGAACCCCCAAAAGCGCACCTACGCGGCGACGGTAGCGATAGCAAAAGCCCGGGAAGCCCTGAAGCTCAGAAAAAACAGCCGTCAGCCCTTCCCGTTCCAGCTCGCGCACAAGACGGCGTTTGGAAAATAAGAAGCAGTATCCCACAGCCCCCGTCTCACACCGATTCAGCGAAAACAGATGCAGTCTTCCCTTCAGATAGCGATTACTCGCCTTCAAGCCCTCGCGAAGCGTCACCTGATAATACCCCACTGCGAGCATCAGAAAATACAAGATCATTTGCGACTCCTTTCGACAGAAAGCGACAAAATCAGTCCCCGTACCCGCATTTCCTCGCCGTGATAGGCAGACAGTGTCAATTCACTGCCCCGTATTTCCACAAAACAGCCCACCGTCTCGATGCGGATGCACTCTTTTTCATACAGGATCACACGGCGGCAGGGCGCAAGTGTCACCTCATTCTCCCCCGATAACGAAAGCGAAAACGGCTCGGACAGCCTTTCGGATTCTTTCATCAGCTTTAAGATGCGAAAATTCATATTTTGTCTCCCTTGAACTTATATTGTAGTATTCTATATCTATTCGGAGGGCGTATGGATCATACCCACGGCATCAAAAACAAAACCCTTCCCGTCTTGTGGGGAGCAGTCCTTCTGTTTTTTGTTCTGCTTCTCGTTATGCGTACCGAGATCAGCCGCGCGGCATACGACGCCCTCGTGTTTTCGGCAAAAAAGCTGATCCCCGCGCTCTTTCCCTTCGCGCTCCTCGCCAAGCTGACAGCCGCCCTGCCCTATCCGCAAAAAGTGCGCCATTTGCCTATGGGCTTATCCCTTTCAGCGCTCCCCGCCTGCTTGCTCGGACTGCTCGCGGGCTATCCGATGGGGGCACTTGCCGCCAAGGGCTTATATGACAGCGGTACTGTCGGTAAAAAGGAAGCCCTGCGCCTGACTGCCTGCACGAACAACGCAAGCCTTGCGTTTTTGCTTATGACCGTTGCCCCGCTGTTCGGGGGGCAATCGATCGGCTGGGTACTGTTTTTCTCGGCAAGCTCTGCCTCACTGATCGCCCTTGTGCTGACAAACGACCGATCGCCAAAGAGCGTATCCCTGCCCCTGCCGCGCACGCAAGAGCCTTTTGTCTCTCTGCTGACACGCGCTATCGCAGAAGCCGCCGAAGCCATGCTCACGCTGACCGCCTTCGTGACCTTTTTCGCCATCGTATCCCGTCTTTGTTTTCTGATTCCGCCGCTCGTCGGGCTTTCTCCCTATCTGATGCTGTTTTTAGAACCCACCGCGGCAGTGCGCACCCTTGCCGTCTCCTCCCTTTCGGGCAAGCTGCCGCTTGCCGCCTTTGCCCTCGGGTTCTCGGGGCTTTCGGTGCTGATGCAAGATCACGCCATCTGGGAAGGCAAGCTGCCCTTAACGAAAATTGCCGCCTGCCGCCTTTTAATCGGTATCCTTTCGGCAATTTTTTCTCTCTTTTTTCAAAAAATCCTTTGACAAGACATTTTCGATGTGTTATACTGTAAAAAAGAACATTGGGAGGATCATATGAAACAAATCACCGTATCGATTGAAGGGATGCATTGCCCGAAGTGCGCGGCAAAGGTGCAGGATGCCATCAGCGATAAATTTGCCGTTCAAAGCGTTGTTGCGTCAGCCAATGACAAAAACGCCGTTATCGTTTGCGAAAACGACCTTGATGACGAAGCCATCACCGCTGTGGTTGCCTCGCTCGGCTTTACCGTTGTCGCCGTGACCCACGAGGATTATAAAAAAAGAGGCTTGATTGCCAAGATCTTTAAAAAATCATAAACAAACACGAAAGAAAGGAACGCACGATGAAAAAACTGATTTCTCTTCTGCTTTCTGCCGTTCTGATGCTTTCGATGATGCCCTTTGCCGTATTCGCTTCCGATGACGCTGTCACGGTTGGCACGGCAGATGAACTCATTGAAGTGATCGGCAAGATCAATGCAGGCATTCTCGACGACTACACCAACATCACCCTGACCGACGATATCGATATGACAAATGCCGAAGGCTTTGGCCCGCTCGTTACCTACAGCGGCGTTTTCGACGGCGCGGGTCACAAGATCACCGGTCTTTCCTCGACCATCCTGATCGACACCTCGAATCAGAACTGCGTCAACAACGGCAATACCGTCGGCGGTAACAATTTCTACCGCTGGAGCGGCGAGGGCATTTTCGCAGACAGTCACGAATCGGTCATAAATTACCAGTGCTTCGGCTACTGCGGCTTTGCCACCCTCTTTGTCACCCTCTCGGGTACGGTGAAGAATCTTACCCTTGAAAACGGCACAATGTCTCTTCAGGCAAACTTCAACAAGAACAACCGTATGGATGTTGCCTACCTTGCAGGCTATGCAGACGGCGCTACCCTTGAAAACGTACACGCTGTCGGCATTACGGTACAAACCGTCGGCAAGGGTGTCAACGAAAATCAGGGCTATATGGGCTATGCCGCTGTTCTCATCGCAAGAGCTACGGGCGACACCACCTTTACAAACTGCTCTGTCGATGCCACCTCCTCGGTCTATACCGCTGAATCCCCCCGTATGGAAGCCGCTCAGCTTCTCGGCGCGTATGACGGTGAGGGCAATATCACGATGAACTACTGCAAGGGCGATGCCGAAATTTCGGTCTGCACCGATACCTCGATCTCGCTGATGTATAAGTCTGCTGACGGCGTTCGCTGTGACGGTATCCCCGGCGGTCTTCTCAAAGACAACCTCGGCGGCGCACTTTCCTACGCAACCGAATTTGAAAGCGACGGCGACTATACCTTCTATTATCAGACGAGAACCAACGCCGAGGATGCATCCCTGAAGGATTACCGCATCATTTGCGTTGTCTCTAAGACCTATGCCGCAACCGCCGAAAGCCTTGCGGTACGCATTGCGTTCAGCAACGGCACGACCGAAAAGAGCATTCAGAAAACGCCCGAGACCCTTTACTACAATGTCACTGCCGAGGGCGATGGCTATCGCGACACCTATACCGCCGCCGAAGGTGATATTGTCTTCGGCTGGGTCATCACCGGTGTTCCCACAGAATATCAGAACGCGCCTGCCGTGGCATTTGTTGAATGATCCCATACCGTAAAACGCAAGCTTTCTCAACCGAGAAAGCTTGCGTTTTTTTGATAGGATAACATTTTTCTTGCTTTTATTTCGGAAATACTTGACTTTTTTTGCTGATTTGTTATAATATAAGTAATTTTTATCAAGCAAAGGAGTTTTCTATGAGCTACCAACAGTATATGCCCTATCTCGCACAGGACGACCGTTATCAGAAGATCGCTTACCGCCGTTGCGGCAGAAGCGGGCTGAAGCTTCCCCTGATCTCGCTCGGACTCTGGCACAATTTCGGTGACATCACGCCCTTCAAAACCCAGCAGGCGATCCTGCGTACCGCCTTTGATAACGGCATTACCCACTTTGATCTTGCCAATAACTACGGCCCTCCCTACGGCGAAGCGGAACGCAATTTCGGCATCCATATGGAGCGCGATTTCCGCCCTTACCGTGATGAACTGATCATTTCGACCAAAGCAGGCTACGATATGTGGAAGGGACCTTACGGCAACGACGGTTCAAGAAAATACCTGATGGCAAGCATCGATCAGTCTCTGAAGAGAATGAAGCTGGACTATGTCGATATTTTCTATCATCACCGTCCCGATGACGGCACTCCCATTGAAGAAACGATGGGCGCGCTGTACGATATCGTCAAGAGCGGCAAAGCGCTGTATGCCGGCATTTCGAATTACAATCCCGAGCAGGCAAAGCGTGCTATCGCGTGTATGAAGGATATG
>JAFTKF010000268.1 GCA_017453405.1 Clostridia bacterium | reverse complement strand
GATACAGCCCGAAGGGCTGATGATATACACGACTGCGTCGTGATGATATACCAAGCCTGCGGCTTGGATAAACAAAAACAGAACATTTGTCGGTAGACAAATGTTCTGTTTTTGTTGGTGGGGGAAGGTGGATTCGGACCACCGAAAGCGATGCTAACAGATTTACAGTCTGCCCCCGTTGGCCACTCGGGAATTCCCCCATATGGAGCTGGTGAACGGAGTCGAACCATCAACCTGCTGATTACAAATCAGCTGCTCTGCCATTGAGCCACACCAGCGTGTTGTTGTCTCCGTTCTTCAACGGCACGACTGATTATAGCACAAGATCATCGGTTTGTCAATACCTATTTTGAAATTTTTTTAAGTTTTTTTCTGACAATTTCTCTTGCGGGAACGGTCGGCTTGTGGTAGGATATAACCGTGAGATCATAGCTTTGAAATCGCAAAGGATTTTGCTGTTTTGGCTATTTCAACAGGTGCGATTTGGCTTCGCCCCCGCAATTTTCCAAGAAAGGTGGGCTTTCGCAAGCGAAAGCCACGGGTATTTTTATGAAAGATCCGACATTTGTCGAGCGCAGCAAAGAAATGGTTGCCGCGATGACGCGAGAAGAGAAGATATCGCAAATGCTGTACAGTGCCCCTGCCATTGAGCGACTCGGCATCCCTGCCTACAATTGGTGGAACGAGGCGCTTCACGGAGTAGCGCGTTCGGGGCAGGCGACGGTATTTCCGCAGGCGATTGCGATGGCGGCATCCTTTGACGATGCGCTTTTACAGAAGATCGCCGATGCGATCGCCGACGAGGCGCGCGCCAAATATAATGAATATAAAAAGCAGGGCAAGACCGACATCTATCAGGGTCTGACCTTCTGGTCTCCCAATATCAACCTGTTTCGCGATCCGCGATGGGGCAGAGGGCACGAGACCTACGGCGAGGACCGTTACCTGACGGCACGGATGGGCACGGCGTTCGTCAAGGGCTTGCAGGGCGATCATCCGCGCTATCGGAAATGTGATGCCACTTTAAAGCATTTTGCCGTGCATTCGGGGCCTGAGAGTCTCAGGCATTCCTTTGATGCCAAGGTTTCCGATCACGCGCTTGACGAGTACTATCTCTGGGCGTTTCGCTACTGTATCGAGCATGCACAGCCTGCCGCTGTGATGAGTGCCTATAACCGTGTCAACGGCGAGCCTGCTTCGGCATCGCCGACATTACTGCAAAAGATCCTCAGAGAGAAGCTGGGCTTTGACGGCTATGTCGTTTCGGACTGCGGCGCGATCACCGATATCTATCTGCACCACAAGTTTGTTGCAACTAAGCCGGAGGCGGCGGCTCTTGCCGTCAAGGCAGGGTGCGACCTCAACTGCGGTGGCGCTTACGCCGCGCTTGGAGAGGCGTGCGAGCGCGGGCTTTTGTCGGAGGATGATCTCACAAAAGCCGTAGAGCGGCTGATGTATGCAAGACTTTCGCTCGGTATGTTTGATGACGACTGCCCGTATGATGCCATTTCGTATGACTGTGTGGAGTCGCCCGAACACCGTGCGCTCAGCCGTCAGATGGCAGAGGAGAGCATCGTGCTTTTGGAAAATGACGGCATTTTGCCGCTGTCACGGGAGATGCGTGTCGCCATTGTCGGACCGAACGGCTTTGACGACTCGGTGTATCTTGCCAACTATAACGGCACACCGAGCGAAATTGTTCGCTTTTTTGATGGCATTCGGGCGTATACCAAGGCGGTACGCATGGCGCATGGCTGTGACGGCTATCATCCGCTGTATGAGGCTGTTGCCGCGGCGAATGCCTCGGATGTTGTGGTGATGCTGATGGGACTGAATCCCTCGATGGAAGGGGAGGAAGGGGATGCGTATAATACCGATGCTTCGGGCGACCGCCTGACCCTTGATCTTCCCAAGGAGCAGACACGGCTTCTTGAGGCGATCGCCGCCACCAAAAAGCCGATCGTATTTGTGAATATTTCGGGCAGTGCGGTCAATCTCGGGGCGGCAAAGGCGCACGCTTCGGCAGTGCTTCAGTGCTTTTACCCCGGGGCGGAAGGGGGACTGGCGCTGGCAAGAATTTTATATGGCGACGTATGCCCCTCGGGCAGACTTCCCGTTACCTTCTATCGCTCGGTAGAGGATCTTCCACCCTTTGACGATTACAGTATGGAAAACCGTACCTACCGCCATTTTCACAAGGAGGTGCAGTATCCCTTTGGCTACGGCAAAAGCTATGCCGATATTGCAGAGACATGGATCGCGCCGCTTGTATGTGAGGTAGAGAATCGCAGTCACTTTGCGGCACCCTATACCGTTCTTTGCTATGATGAAGAGGGGGCTTTGTGTGACTTTTGCCGTCTGACGCTTTCAGCAGGCGAAAAGAAGCGGATTTCTTTTGTAAAATACCGCTGATTTCTTAAAAAATATTGCAATTTTTATTAAGGTATGTTATACTGATACCGAAAAGAACAAAAATGTAAACGGAACAAATTGACTGAATAAAGGAAGGTTACTGTTATGTTTGATGCATTGAAAACCAAAAACGCCTGCGTACAATGGATTCGCGATTGGTTTGAGAAAAACGGAAAGGGCTGTCATGCCGTACTCGGTATTTCGGGAGGCAAGGATTCCTCGATCGCGGCGGCACTTTGCGTGGAAGCACTCGGCAAGGAGCGCGTGATCGGCGTTCTGATGCCCAACGGCGAGCAAAGCGATATTGATTGCTCCTATCAGCTTGTCAACCATCTCGGTATCGAGCATTATGTGGTGAATATCAAGGATGCGTATGACGGTGTTCTCAAAAATTTCCCCGAAGGACTGGCTGTCAGTGAACAGACCCGTATCAATCTCGCGCCCCGTATTCGTATGACCACCCTTTACGCCATTTCGCAGAGCCGGAACGGCCGTGTGGTCAATACCTGCAACGGTTCGGAAAACTATGTCGGATACTCCACCCGCTTCGGTGATGATGCCGGTGACTTTTCGCCCCTTGGCAAGCTGACGGTGGAAGAAGTGCTTGAGATCGGCTTTTTGCTGGATCTTCCCGAAAATCTTGTCAAGAAAGTACCGAGCGACGGACTTTGCGGCAAGACCGATGAAGACAATCTCGGCTTTACCTATGCGGCACTGGATAAGTATATCCGCACCGGGGTTTGCGAAAACGCCGCGTATAAGGAACGCATCGACACGCTTCATAAGCGCAATCTCTTCAAGCTGGAAACGATTGCAACCTTTGAACCCTGACTTCATTTTCCCCACAGTCGACCGCCGGCTGTGGGGAAAATATTTTTGAAAAAAGCGCAAAAAAATTCAAAATAACTCTTGACAAATGGATTTTGTTTTGCTATACTAATCAAGCGTTGTGATGCTGCTATGGCTCAGTTGG
>JAFTKF010000267.1 GCA_017453405.1 Clostridia bacterium | reverse complement strand
GAAACGGCAGAGCTTTTGAAAAAGGACTGTCTGGATTTCAGAATCTGTAAGGATGATGGCGGTGTAAATATGAATGCGTTTTTTAATCGCCTGATTGCCAATTATTATGAAAGCTTTGCCGCCGCTGAGGAAAGTCTTTTTGACGAGGTGGATCAAGCCTTGTTCGGTGTGCCCGAGCAATACAGAAAAAAAGTCTTCGGCGAGATGCTGCATCTGATTGCCAAACGCAGTAGTGCCACGGTCGGGGAGAAGAAAAGCTGTACGGTGTCCTTCAAGCCGACGAAGGTATCCGAATACGCGGTCTCCTATATTGAGCGTGTGCTTTTGAAAAATGAATCGCTTTCGTCCTTCTATCGCCGTATGTTTGTTTCGTATTCACAAAAGACCAAGACCGAGCGCGAAAAAATCATACATCGCGAGGTATATGCTGCCTTGATGCGCGCGATCGGCAAGGGTGTCGCGGTCACGCTTTGCCTTGCAAACGAAGAGATGCTGGAAAACGTTTCTCTCTTTTCGGTTTCGGCGGCGCGGGATGAGCTCTTCAATTACGTTCTTTGCTATGCGAATAAGAAAAATCACACGGTAAGACTTGCCAAGATCAAGACCGTCCTTGTGTTGGCGGATCACGTGCCGATTCCGGAAAAGAATCAAAACCTGTTTGAAAAGCAAGTACTTTGCGGCGCACAGTATCCGTTCTATTCGACCGATGAAGAGCCGATCCGCGTCAGGCTGACACCGAAGGGGAAAAAGCTGTTTGAAAAGATCTATCTGTATCGCCCGACTCCCGTGTCTGTCGAGGGCGATATCTACACCTTTGTCTGTTCGGCGAATCAATTATTGTATTACTTTGAGCGTTTCGGCGAAAATGCGCTGATCCTTTCCCCGAAACGCTTGGGAATCTTTATGCGTAATTATTACTATTACGCCCTGAAAGCCTATCGCACGGTCTATGGTAAGGACTAGAGGCAAAAAAAGAGCGCAGGGAGCACGGTTGGCTCTCTGCGCCCGTAACGCGGGTATTATCGGATAAAGTTGGTGCGGATGCTTTTTTCACGCTCGGGAAGCCCGAAGGCTTCTTTGCCGAGCGCGATGCTTTTTATAAGGAATGCCATATTGCGGGCAAGTGTCCGCATACTCTGCAGTCCTTCGGCGTCTTCAGCTGCCTCGCCCGGCTTTGCGCCGTGAATGCTGTTCCAGTACTGTCCCGATGCGATGGGCATACCGGAAATGGTAAAGAATTTATTCAGTTCGTCAAAGGTCGAGGAAAGACCGCCGCGGCGTGCGGCAACGACGGCGGCACCCACCTTCATCCGTTTGTCAAAATGTGTGCTGTAGAAAAGGCGCGTGAGAAAAGCGCTCAGTGTGGCATTGGCGCCTGCATAATAGACGGGACTGCCCACAACAAGTCCGTCGCAGTGCTCGAATTTTTCCGCTGTTTCGTTCACAATGTCCTGAAAGACACATTTGCCGTGTTCGTAGCAGTGAAAGCAGCTGATACAGCCGCGAATGGGAAGCTGTCCGATGTGAAGAAGCTCGGTTTCGATTCCTTCCTGCTCGAGCACCGTGATCATCTCACGCAGTGCCAGTGCGGTATTGCCGTTGGCGCGGGGGCTTGCATTGATCAATAATACTTTCATCCGGATTCTCCTTTACAGTATACGGTATGGTTGGTATTATTATAGTATGAAGGGCAGGGGGAATGTCAAGTGGTATTTTGTAAATTTTTTCAAACGGGCTGACGCAAGATTTTTTGCGCAATTGCGATGATGGGATCAGGGCTTTCGTTTGCCGCGGATCAGCATCAGGAGAACGGTGATTTCAGCACCCAGCAACAGAAAGAGCGCGAGAAGATAGCCAATGCGCGTGGAAAGAAAGACGATGATGGGAGATTTGTCGATCGTGGGGAAGATTTCAAGCGTTTCCTTGTGCCACAGCCAAAGCAGTGTAGCGATCAGAAGGGCGAACAGAAGGCAAAGGGTAAGAAGTAAGATTCTATATTGATTCTTTTTCATTGGTTTGGTCTCCTTGCGGTTGGTGGGATGTGTGTTTTCTCAAAATGGGAATGCTATCGGAAAAACGGTACAGCAGGGTGGTGCTGAGGGCAAACAGCAGTGTCAGGAGGATAAGAAGTGCTGTCGGCGTGTGGAGTAAGGCTGTGATCGTGACGCCGCCTTCAGCCTTGAAGGTCTCCCAATGAGCGACAAGGTGTGCCGTCAGCCCGACAAAGGAGAGAAGCCATCCGAGTAGGAGCGTTGACAGAGTTGCCTTTATTTTTTTCAGTGAAGTATTATAGATCCACTGTACCGTTCCGATCGGCTTTTTTAGCATCCGAGCGATCTCCTTGTGCGTATATCCGCCCAAGACCTTCAGGGTGACGATCTCTGCGGCATCGCCAGACAGTCCTTGTAGGAGCGCGTGAAACTGTTCGCGGTCGATGAAGGCATCAAGTCCTCCGTCGCTGACGGCGGCAAAGGGCAGCTCTTCAGCAGAAAGCTGTTCTTTGTTTTTTCGCAGCAGCATCAGTGCCTCGTTTTTCACAACGGTATACAGCCAGCTGAAAACGCCTTTCTGAGGAAGCTGATCGGGCTGTAAAGACAGCAGTCGGCACACGGTGTTGTGTACGGTGTCTTCG
>JAFTKF010000266.1 GCA_017453405.1 Clostridia bacterium | reverse complement strand
TGTTTTTCTTGGGGTGCTTTTTGAAAAGAA
This sequence comes from Clostridia bacterium, assembly GCA_017453405.1. Taxonomy (GTDB): domain Bacteria; phylum Bacillota; class Clostridia; order Oscillospirales; family CAG-272; genus RGIG1993. The sequence continues at coordinate 12,479 of JAFTKF010000266.1, read as the reverse complement.
GCACTGGAGTTGTAAACAACTCCAAACCCCGCAAAAACTTTTGAAAAAAGGTGACAGAGATGGTGTATCATCAAAAGCCCTTGAAAAGAGTGACAGAGATGATGGATCTGCAAGGGCGATGGGAGTGGTGTATGAGGTTACAGCATTTTTTCTGCCATCAGATAGTATGTGGCGATCTGATAGCCTGCTTTTTGATAGAGGCGATCGACGCCCGAATAGGTATAGCCGACAAAGCTTTTGGTCATTCCTTGCTGTTTGGCGTATGCTGTGGCGTGTGTGACGAGTGCGAGTCCGATATTTTGACCGCGATGGCTGTGTTTGACGGCGAGGGCGGCAAGACTTGCGATTCCTGCCCCGTCTTTGCCGCATTTGACAATGACTGCTCCCACGGGGTCTTGCCCGTCTGTGGCGATCACCACGCGTTCGGCAGGGTCTGTATAGCGTGTCGGGTCGGCATAATACTTGGTGAAGCTTGGGTGTGCATCGTCGGTACAGCGCAGGATGGCGGCAAGCTCCCCAATGGCGGCAAAGCGATAGGTGACGGTGTCGGGTGCGGTATTTGCTTGCGTGACATCGGGCATTTCTGCTGTGAGCGTTGCGGTCATATCCATACAGTCGGCGTCCTTCCATCGGTGGCGGTAGCCGCGCTTTTCAAAAAAGCGGGTTGCGTTGGGATCAATACCCTCGGCAGTGGCAATGGCGGTGTGTTTGGCAAGGATCGATGTCCGCGAGGGGACACCCGGCAGAAGATAAAACGCGCCGCTTCCGACCGTGATGCTTGAAAACCCCTTTTCTTTTACCGCATTTTCACACGCCGCAAGTAGGCGTGTACCGATGCCTTTGCGGCGGCAGTGCGGCAATACGGCAAGCATCAGCAGGGTATTTTGATGCAGCAACGCGCAACCGATCAGATGCCCGTCGCTGTCGCGTTCTTCCCAATGCATCACATCGGGATGTGTGAGAATCGCTTCCACTGTCTGTTCCTCACGTACAGCAAACGGAAAGCACGCCCGAAAGAGCATTTTTTGTTCATTTCGTAGGAGCGACTTCATTCCTTTTTCACATCCTTTTTCCTTTTTTTCTTGGCTATATTATACCCCACAACCCCAGCGCTTGTCAAGGCATGGAAAATGTATGACTTTTTTCTTTAGTTTGTTAAAATATTGAGCGTTTGTAAAATATTACTTGATTTGTTCATAATTTTTTGATAAACTATTTGTAACATCATACATATGATGAAAATAAAAAAAGGAGAGAAACAAAAAGATGACAAACAGAAACACCAAAAGAGCGCTTCTGGCAAGCTTTATGGCACTGCTTCTGTGCTTCAGCTCGCTGATGGGTACGACATTTGCGTGGTTTACCGATTCGGTGACCTCGTCAAACAACATCATTATGTCGGGTAATCTCGATGTTGAGCTGTACTATAAAAACAGTGTCAAGACCGATTGGACAGAGGTTGATGCATCCACCAACATTTTTAAAGAAAACACCCTCTGGGAACCCGGACACACCGAGGTCGTAAGACTGAAGGTTGTGAACGAAGGCAGCCTTGCGCTGAAGTATCAGCTTGGTGTCGGTATCGTTTCCGAAACCGGCTCGATCAGCGCAAACGGAACGCCCTTTAAGGTTTCCGACTACATTATGTACGGCATTGTTGACGGCGAGGCTGACTACACCCGTGACAGCGCGATTGCGGCAGTCAAGAATGCGGCAACCGAGCTTGCCAAGCCTTACGGCTCTGACACGGTCACGCTTGCTGCAGGCGAGTCGAAGATCGTAACGATGGTCGTGTATATGCCCGAAACGGTTGGTAACGAAGCCAACGCCAAGAAGGACGCACCCCTTCCTACCATCAAGCTTGGTCTCAACGTACGCGCGACACAGGCGACGGCAGAAGGTGACAGCTTTGACACCGATTATGACAAGGATGCCGTGCTTCCCGCAGTCGGCTCTGCTGACAAGCCTGCAAATGAGCCTATTTCCATAACCGCCGACAAGGTAACGGTCAACATTCCCGGAGCTGCTTCCGCAGGTGTGTATGCGCTTGACATTTCCAACACGAATGTCGAAACCGTTGCTGGCAAAACCACATTGTCGCTTGATATCACCCTGACGGCAAACGGAGCAACAGTGACAGCTGTAAGCGGCGTTCTGTATACCGTTGAGATCGAAATCGGCAAGAATCTGGATGTTACTGCTGTTACGCACAAGGGTAGCAATGTGACGGGCTTCAGCTACGATCCCATTACCGGTATCGTGACCTTCACGACCGATTCCTTCAGCCCCTTTACGGTTACGTATGCCGAAGCCGGCTCGAACTCCGTCTTTACGCCTGCTGATCCCGAAGCGGCTGAAAAGCTTGAACAGGCAGAGGTTGTTGCTGTTGACGAAAACGGCAACGAATACACCACCCTGACCGCTGCCGTTCGGAGCGGTGCGGCAAAGCTCTATTTCAAGAAGGGTGCTGACCTTGGCACGATCACCCATCTTGATGTGACCAACGATCTTGTGATCTACGGTAACGGTGCGTATATTTCGGGCGGCGAGCACGACCTTGCTGTCGACATCTACAAGCCGTTTACAAGCGATGTTACGATTACCGTATATAACCTTCACGGTATCGCGGTTTGGGGCAATCGCACCACCGACTACACGCTGAATGTTAACCTTTACAACTGCGAGAATATCAACCGAATCTATATCAACGGTACGGCAGGTAAGAATCATATCAATCTTTACAACTGCACCGCTAACGCTGCGGCAGGTTCTTACGCAACATCTGTTTATTCCAACGCCAATGGCTCGATCACTGTTGACGGCTGTACCTTTACGGGTATCTCCTGTCCGATCAACCTCAATCACAAGGTTGCAGGCGAGCAGACCGTAACCGTTACCAATTCCACGTTTGTGGACTGCGCAACCGAAGGCACGGAAGCTTACTTTGCTCCCATCCGTCTGTATAACAGCGCAGAGGGTGCTAATCAGACGCTCACCGTAGCTGACAACACCTTCACGTATTCCGAGGGCAAGGCTCCTGTTAATAGCGCGGATGTTCTTCTGAATGCCAAGCACAACAATACTGACGCAACCGGCACGATCAAGGCTGATGTTCAGGCAAATGCTGCGATCAAAAAGGGTGTGAATGTGACCCTGACACACACGGTTTCTAATGCGGCAGAGCTTTATGCCATTGCGGCATATGTCAATCAGTTTGACAACTATCAGCACTATTATGACGGCGAGACTGTCAAGCTGATGAATGATATCGACCTCGGCGGCGCGGAGTGGATTCCGATCGGCGACTATCGCTTCTCCGCAAACCGTTTCTGCGGTACGTTTGACGGTCAGGGCTACACCATTTCGAATTTCCGGATCACCAAGAAGACCGATAAGAACGATGAAAACAAATCGGCATACGGTTTCTTCGGTAACCTGTCGGGTATCGTCAAGAACCTCACACTGGATAGCGTTACGGTTACGCCCGGCGCGAAATTTGCGGGCGTTCTCGCAGGACGCTTTAACGGCTGTACCCACAAGGACAGCGTGTCTCTCATTGAAAACTGCCACGTTACCAATTCGACCGTTCTGATCAATAACTGGACGGTTGGCGGTCTTGTCGGTCAGTGGAACGAAGGCACGATCAAGGACTGCTCGGTTGAGAATACCACCATCACCGGTTATGCTGCTGTTGGCGCAATCGCAGGTGTTGCACTGAACAAAAACGATCATCTTGCTGAAAACTGCACCGTGAAAAATTGCACGATCGTTCAGAACGGCAGCTACGGCGAAGGTTGGGATGATATGTTTGCAGGCATCGTCGGTTCGGTACATTCCGAGGGTGTCATCGTGACAATGAACGGCTGCACGGTTGAAAATACCACCATCAAGGGCGAACCTTCTTCCGCTCTCTTTGGATATGTTGAAGACGGTGCCATCGTTACTGTTGACGGCGCAAAGGTCGTTGCATCGAGCGAAGCGCTGATTACGGCAATCAAAAATAACGAAAAGATCCTTCTTACGAACGATATCGCTGTCACCGAATCGATCGCTATCAAGAACGCAGACTTTGTCCTTGACGGTAACGGTTATACCATTACCATGACAGAAGGCGCAACCAACACCTATGCGCTCTTTGATATTACCGGCGGTAAGGCTACCGTGAAAAACGTAACCTTTGACGGTATCAAGGGTGGTGCTGTGATTCGTACGGTTGATGTTGAATTGAATGTAGACAATGTTACCGTAGAGAATTGCACAGTAACGCAGGTTCAGGGTCTGTTCCGCTTGATGGGTAAGAGCACGATTACAAACAGCACGTTTGTCAACAACACTTGCAATATGCTTATTTCCTTTAACTATGACGGTGCCAATGACGATCCTCAGGTTTTGAAAAACTGTGTGATCAAAAACAACACCTGCAACGATGTTGCGGCTGTTTACTATGTTAAGGGTGCCGGTGCGACCATTGACGGCAACAAATTTATTGGCAACAAAGTCAAAGCCAGTGCCGCAAACGGTAACGGTGCAACCTTGTATATGGGCTTTACCGAAAACAATACCGTCACCAACAACGTATTTGATGGCAATACCGTTACGACGCACAACGCCTCCAAGCGTGTAGCAGGTGCATTGATGGTTGGTTATGATACTGTCATCACCGGCAATGCGTTTATTAACAATACCGCATCCGCTGCAGACGGTCATATCGTTGCCAACGATGTTTGCGCAAGTGTATATTATTCCGACATCGATCTTTCGGGTAACTATTGGGGCGGCTCTGCTCCCGTGGAAAACGACGATTACTTTGTTGAGTATCCCGATAATAACAGCGTGATCATCAACGATTATCTGACTTCTTTTGAGCAGTAATCCCGATCTATGACGGTTTTTCCGGCATAATCCCCGGTTGACGGTATTCTGTCATCCCCGATTCCACAAAAACAAATCGGACAGCTTCTTTCGGAGCTGTCCGATCTTTTTTTATGGCGGTTATGTGTTACGGCATTTGAGTATTTCGCCGGATGCGGTGAGTTTGTTCAGATAGGCAGTGGTGTTGGCATAACGCGTGCAGTCGATGTTTTGTGCGAGGGTGAAGCAGAATTCCAGCCAATCCGGCTCGGTAAAGCGCTCCAGATACAGCGCGATCATCACTTTGTTTTTGTTCATCGCGGTGGTTGCCTCCCGTTCGCAGAAGGAGGATTCGGCATAGGATGGCGTGACAAAGGCGAGGAAGGCGGCGCAATTTTTGACATGGCGCATAATTTCCATCGTCCACTTGCCGCCCGTTTCAATGTTCTCGTCAAACCAAAGACGAAAGCCGCGTTCGGAAAGCTCACGAAGGACGGGCAGAACGTGGTCGGCATCCTTGTGCGCGTAGCTGACGAAGATATACGGCTCGTCCCCCTCGTAAGCGGCAATTCCCGACGGTGTGTAGACTTCTTGTGTCAGGGGGAGGGCTTTCGCGGGGGCGGTTGCCTTTTTCGCAGGCTCGGCGGTAGTTCTTCGCGTGCCGTTTGTTGGTTTTGGCGTTGGCTTTTTCTCGCGTACGGGAAGGGGTTCGGTATCGCTGTCGAAGGGCGTGGTATCACGAGACTGACCCAGCTTCGCAAGAAGCGTTTCTGCTTGTGCTTTGGTGATGATCACCCGCCGCGGCTTCGAGCCTTCGGGCGGTCCGACGACACCCAGCGTTTCCATTGCATCAAGAATGCGTGCGGCGCGACCGTAGCCGAGAAGAAGCTTCCGTTGCAGAGCTGCGGTCGAGATCTGTCCCAGATCCAGCGCAATGGTGACGGCATCGGCAAATTTCTCGTCGAGATCAAGCGGAATATCGTCATACGAAGCGCCGTTTTCCTGAGATCTGATAAAATCGGTGACGGCTTTGATATCATCATCCAATACAAAAGCGCCCTGCACGCGGATCGGGCGGTTGGCAGAGACGGGGGCGTACAGCATATCGCCGCGTCCCAGCAGCTTTTCAGCTCCTGCCGTATCGATAATGGTGCGTGAGTCCATATAAGAATGGACGGTAAGGGCAATACGGGAAGGAATGTTTGCTTTGAGCATCCCCGTGAGGACATCCACCGAGGGTCGCTGGGTCGAAAGAACGAGGTGAATGCCTGCCGCGCGTGCTTTCTGCGCAAGCCGACAGAGGGAATCCTCGACATCATTCCGCGCGGTGAGCATCAGATCGGCAAGCTCGTCGACGACGATGACGATGTAAGGAAGCTTTCTCTTGGTGGGGTCATGTTCGGCGGCGGCGTTATAGTCCTTCAGATTTTTCACCCCTGCGGCGGCAAGGAGCGAATAACGGGCTTCCATTGCATTGACCGCGTTAGCGAGAGCGGCAACAGCCTTTTGCGGGCTTGTGATCACGGGGGCCCACAAGTGCGGCAGCTTCTGATAGGCGTTGAATTCCACCTTTTTGGGGTCGATCAGGAGCAGCTTGACCTCATCGGGGGTCGCGCGATATAAGAGAGACAGAATGATGCTGTGAAGACAGACGGATTTTCCCATGCCGGTAGCACCCGCGAGCAAGAGATGGGGCATTTTGGCAAGATCGATCACAACGGGTGCACCTGAACTGTCCACGCCCAAGCCGACGGCAAGCTTGCTGTCGGCCTTTTGGAAAGCGCGTGAGTCGATCACATCACGCAGATGTACGGTTGTTATCGTGCTGTTGGGGATTTCGATGGTGTGCGTGGAAACGGAAACTCCCGCGTCGAGGGGTTCGATGCGGACGGCAGATACCTCCAGTGCCAAAGCAAGGTCATCCGCAAGTGCTGTAAGCTTCTGCAGGCGAACATTTTTCTGAAGGCGCAATTCATAGCGCATTACGGTAGGACCTTGGGTAATACTCACGATCTCAGCATCTGCGCAATAAGGCTTCAGAACCTCAAATATCTTCTGTGCGGTGTTTTCAAGCTCGTTAAGCGTGGCATCGGGTACTTCCTCACCCTTGGTGAGAAGCTCAATGTGCGGCAAGGTATACGAGGGCGCATCGGATTCGTCGGTTGCCGCAAGGGGCGAGGGGTCGTGAAGCGGGTCAAGGGTCGCAGGCGACGGAAAAGCCATACAGTCCCTGATCATAGAAAGCGAAAGAAGATCTTTTACAAAGGCGTCCACAGAGCGATAGCGATCATAGTGAAGGTAAGTCGATGCGGAAAGCTGCATTTCAAGCCACGCGGGAAGCTTGTCCGATTCCAGAAGGATCGGAACAACACAACTTTCGATATTCAAGGCGCAGGTGAATTCCTGTCGCCACGCGGTGGAAGCTACCGACTGTCGGGAGATAAACGCAAGATATACCGCGGAGTCACGAAGGTGAGCGGCAATGGTATCTGCCCAATCAGAGCCTGATCCGACACCGAGATCACACCAGATCCTGACGCCTTTTTTGCTTAATGCCTCCAGAATCGGCATCACACGCGCAGAATCCCTGTGCGCGTAGCCTGCGAAAATATAGGGCTTTTTTCCTTCATACAGATTCACAGTAACACTTCCCTTGCTTCATACTATATTTATATTATACCGCACAATTGCGCTATTGTCAAGCACTGATGCAAAGAGTGATTTTTTTCGCGGGTTCTTGACATAAATAGACAGATATGGTATACTGATACCATACACCGATACCCACAAAGGAGTATTTCTGCCATGACTGCATATGAGGGAAACAAGCCGTACATCTTTGTCAGTTACGCACATAAGGACAGTGACCGCGTTCTGTCCATTATCGAAGCTCTTGCCGAAAAGGGATTTCGTGTATGGTACGATGCAGGAATCGAGGTAGGTACCGAATGGCCCGATTATATTGCTAAGCATATTGAAAAAGCTACTGCTGTTATGGCATTTTTGTCAGAAGCCTTTTTAGTTTCAAAATATTGCCAAAAAGAAATCGGTTATGCGGATGAACTTGATATTCCTACATATGTCGTTCATCTTGAAGAGTTGAAGTTTAAAGGAGGCATGCGTTTTCTCATTGGTAGAACGCAAGCGATCCATTATCAAAACCAAAAAACATTCCTCGAAATAATAATTAAAATACCGAGACTCGAGACTTGCCGAGACACAAGTTTAGATTATATTATTAGTGACTTTGGAACGGGTGATGAATTAGTTAAATACAAAGGTTCCGGCGAAACGGTGATGATACCGCCAAGTATCCGCAAGATCAATGAATATGTTTTTTCATATGAAGATCGCATTAAAACTGTAGTCATTCCCGATGGTCTTGAAATAATTGGCGATCATGCCTTTGAAGAATGTCCCGGTTTAAAAAGTGTTATTATTCCCAACAGCGTAACCGAAATCGGTGAGTGTGCTTTTTACGGATGCGAGCAGCTATCGAATGTTCGCCTTCCTAACGGAATAGTTGATATTTCAAGATGGGCGTTTCGTCACACCGGAATCACCAATCTGGTAATACCCATCGGTGTGGAATCCATTTACGAAGGTGCTTTTTCGGGATGCGAAGATCTTGTCAGCGTGAGAATTCCGGACAGTGTAACCTGTATCTGCCACGATGCCTTTGACGACTGTCCCAAGCTGGAAACGATTTATATTTCCAAACGCACGCATGAATCACTTTCCATGCCAAATTTTTTGTTGCCTGACGAACCGACAAAACCAAAACGCGTACTTCAATTTAATTATTCGGATTCACCCGACTTTTGTATTCACAACGGTGTTTTGGTTCAATACAACGGAAACAGTACGAACGTAATTATTCCGAACGGCATAACCAAAATTGGATACGGCGCATTTCAAGCCTGTGTAAATCTTGAAAGTGTTATACTTCCGAATGGCATCACAGAAATCCACGATCAAGCATTCAGCAACTGCCTGAATTTAAAGCATATTACTTTACCTGACAGCGTAACAAAAATTGGAGCATTTGCATTTTTTAACTGTCCCTTCGAAAATGTGGTAATTCCTTCCTGCATAACAGAAATTGAACCCGCGGCTTTTTTTGGTTGTACCCATCTTTCAAGCATCACGATTCCCGAAAGTATAACTAAGATAGGAACGTATGCCTTTAAAGAGTGTGCCACTCTTCGAAATGTAATATTGCCCGATAGCATCACAGAAATCGGCTACGGCGCATTTTCGGATTGTACGAATCTTGAAAATATCAATCTTTCCGACAGCATCACGCTTATCGGACAAGAAGCCTTTTCGGGATGTGTAAAATTAAAAGGTATGATCATTAAGAATTCGAAGGCTGTCATTGACGATTCCGCATTCAGTGGTTGCAAAAGCCTTGAAATGCTCGTTATTCCCAACGGGGTACGTGAAATTGGAGAAAACGTATTTGATAATTGCGTCAGCCTTACCACCGTCTGTATTTCTCCAGATGCCCCTTGTTACGGTAAATTACGGAAAATGCTTCCGTCTAACGTAAACTTCATCGCCCCTTGATCCCCTAAAAAATAGCCCTATCTTTTGACTTTTCTCTTGACAATTTTCTTTTTTTGTGCTACAGTATAGTATAGATAGAAATAATCATTTCAGGAGGATACGATAATGAAGAGAATTAAGACCGTTGAAACCAAGGATATCAAGAAAACCACCAAGACCGGCGGTTGCGGCGAATGCCAGACCTCTTGCCAGTCCGCTTGCAAGACCTCTTGCGGCGTTGCTAACCAGCAGTGCGAAAGCAACAAGTAATCGACTTGTCAATGAATTTCAGGAAGACGCTGTCTTATTTAAGGCAGCGTTTTGCCTTATATAGAGAGGAATACGATGGTACATCAGTATAAATTAAACGGATACAATATCGTGCTGGATCCCGCATCCGGCTCTGTTCACACGGTGGATGATGTGGCGTATGATATCATTGCGATGGTCAAGACCCACACCGAGGAGGAGATCGTTGCGGCAATGATGGAAAAATACGGTCATATGCCCGATGTCGACGAAGAAGAGATCCGTCTTTGTCTTGCGGATATCCGCGAGCTGGAGGAAGCGGGAAAGCTGTTTTCCGAGGATGCTTATGAAAATCTCGCTACCGATTTCAAAAACCGTTCCAATGTTGTGAAGGCGCTCTGCCTGCACGTGGCGCATACCTGTAATCTCAACTGCTCCTATTGCTTTGCCAGTCAGGGCAAGTATCACGGCGATCGTGCCCTGATGTCCTTTGAAGTCGGCAAGGCGGCATTTGATTTTCTGATTGCCCATTCGGGCAGCCGCAGAAATCTGGAGGTTGACTTTTTCGGCGGCGAACCGATGCTGAATTTTGATGTGGTCAAAGAGCTTGTTGCCTACGCACGCAGTATCGAAAAGGAAAAGGGCAAGAATTTCCGCTTCACCTTCACCACCAACGGGATGCTTCTTGACGAGGATGTGATGGATTTTCTCAACAAGGAAATGCACAACGTGGTGCTGTCGCTCGACGGCAGACGCGAGGTGAACGACCACTTCCGTGTGGACTACACGGGCAAGGGCAGTTATGACACCATTGTGCCGAAGTTTCAGCGACTGGTGGAAAAGCGCGGCGGCAAGGGGTATTATGTGCGCGGCACATTTACCCACAACAATGTGGATTTCACGAACGACATTTTCCATATGGCAGACCTCGGTTTTACCGAGCTTTCGATGGAGCCTGTGGTGTGTCCGCCCGATGATCCCTATGCCCTGACCGAAGAGGATCTTCCCAAGCTTTTCGAGCAGTATGAGATCCTTGCCAAGGAAATGATCAAGAGAAAGAAGGAAGGCAGACCCTTTACCTTCTATCACTATATGCTCGATCTCAAAAACGGGCCTTGCATTTACAAGCGCATCACGGGATGCGGCTCGGGCACGGAATATATGGCAGTGACCCCGTGGGGCGAGCTTTACCCCTGCCATCAGTTTGTGGGAGACAGTGCCTATAGCCTCGGCAATGTCTTTGAGGGTGTTCTCCATCCCGAGGTGCAGGATAAATTCCGTTCCTGCAATGCCTATTCGCGCAAGGAATGCCGCGACTGCTGGGCAAAGCTTTACTGCTCGGGCGGCTGTGCCGCCAACAGCTACCACGCGACGGGCGATGTGAACGGCGTGTATCAGTATGGCTGTGAGCTCTTCAAAAAGCGTATTGAATGCGCCGTGATGATGCAGGTTGCCGAAAGCGAAGAAGGCTTTGCGCCTTCGTCGTTTGCAGAGGCCTGCGACACCTGCGGCGACTGCGATCACTGATATGCCGAAGATCACGACACCGATTGCCGATTTTGTGAACGGCTATGCCGAAAAAAAGGGCATTCGCTTGCATATGCCGGGGCACAAAGGCAAGCCTTTTGTGGGATCTGAGGCGTTTGACATCACCGAGATCGGCGGCGCGGATGTGCTGTCGCACGCTGAGGGGATACTCCTTGAAAGCGAGCGCAACGCTTCGCGGCTGTTTCATACGGCGCACACCTTTTATTCCACCGAGGGCTCTTCGCACACGATCAAGGCGATGCTCTCGCTGATCGCCACACGCTCGGGCAGGCAGCGTCCCGTGATCCTTGCCGCGAGAAACGTGCACAAGTCATTTTTGTACGCCGCCGCGTGGCTGGATCTTGAGATCGTGTGGCTGATGCCGCAAACGACCGCTTCCCTATGCGCCTGCCCCGTGACGAGAGAGGATGTCAAAGAAGCCCTGAAACAAGTATCGCCCGATGCGGTGTACCTGACATCCCCCGATTACCTCGGCAATCTTCAGGACATTGCGGGGATCGCTAAAGAGCTCCGCGCCCGTCGGATTCCCCTTCTGGTGGATAATGCGCACGGCGCTTACCTGAAGTTTGCCTCGCCCGACCGCCACCCCATAACGCTCGGGGCTACGATGTGCTGTGATTCGGCGCACAAGACCCTGCCCGTTCTGACGGGGGGGGCGTATCTGCACGTGGCAAAAGGGGCAGATCCTTATTTTCTCGACCACGCGAGAGAGGCACTTGCCGCCTTTGGCTCTACCAGCCCGTTGTATCTTACGCTTCTTTCGCTCGACCTTTGCAACCGTTATCTTACAGAGGAATTTTCCGGAAAATATAACGCCCTGCAAGCGCCGCTGACCGCTCTTTCCTCAGCCCTTTCCGCGTGCGGTATGCCAAACACCGCCGAAGAACCGCTGAAGCTGGCGATCGCGACACAAAAGGGGGGCATATCGGGCGATCGGCTTTGCGAATTTTTGCGCGAGCACAATGTGGAATGTGAATTTTCCGACCGCGATGCGCTGGTATTGATGCTGTCCACCGAAAACACCCCCGAAGAAGTGGTGAAGCTTGGTTCTCTTCTTTCTAAGGCGTTTTCCGTACTGCCCCATGAGACCGACACCGCCCCGACACCGCCGCCCTTTTCCCTGCCCCCTGTCCGGATGACTGTGCGCCAAGCGATGCTTTCGCGGTCTGAAACGATCCCCGTTAAAGAGGCGCTCGGCAGAATTACCGCGATCCCCACCGTATCCTGCCCACCCGCGATCCCGATTACCGTCAGCGGTGAGGAGATCACCGCCGAAGCCATCG
>JAFTKF010000265.1 GCA_017453405.1 Clostridia bacterium | reverse complement strand
TACGCCGTGTGGCGTATGGGTCAGAAGCCGTATTTTATTCTTCGGTATAAAGAATGATCTCAGAGATCTGATACATATCGGTTGCGTGAGAGATCTCAAGCTTGAAGTACTGATAGGTAACAGGCGTCTGGAGCTTGTAGTTAGCTTCGCCGTAGTTGGTTACGGTGATGGTCGTGGGATCTACGTTCTGTGCGTCGATCTGCGTCCAGGTCTGACCGTCAGCAGAACCGTAAAGAACGAAGTTGGTAACAACTCTCGTGGAGTAGGATTCGTCGTCATTTGCGCCAACCAGCGAGTACGAAACGATCGACTTAGCGCCTTCGGGGATATAGAACTGGATGGGCGTGGTAACGTCGTTGGTGCAGAGCTTGGAACGGACTCTGCCGTCGAAGAGGTTAACGTAGGTTTCGTCTGCGTTGAAGCCTGCAGCGCCTTCGATACCAACCAGCGAACCGGTGGGAAGAGGCTTATCAGCGGGATCGCGATCGGGGTCATCAACCATAACGATCGGAGCGGGCTTTTCAAAGGTGTAAGGACCGTATGCACAGTCGGGATCGGTGAACCAAGCCCAGAAAGCGAGCTCGTTGGTCTCAGCGTCAAAGATCTTGAGAACGATCTCATAGTCGTGAGGATCTTCCTCGGAAAGCTTGAAGTCAGCGCCGAGGTCCATACGGATGTAACCCTTGGTTCTGTCGTTGAGGAGCGAGAAACGCTTGATCTCGTATTCTACTTCGTCGATGACAACAACCCACTTGTATTCGTCATTGACGATACCGGTGGTGCTGTTGGGTGCATCGGGAGCTGCATCGGGATCGGTGAAGATGAGCTGTTCATAGATGCCGTTTTCGGTTTCATCCATGGTGAAAACGAGTGCCCAGTTAAAGTCGAGCGAAGCGTGCTGATCTTCGAAAGCGCAAGGCCAGGAACCCTGATTCCAGAAGGGGTTAACTGCCATATTTTCGAAGTCGCCGTTCATAATGTCGATACCGTCCTCAAAGAGAGGGGGATCTTCTACAACAGGAGGAGCATCGGTTACCTGAGGCTCGGTGGTTTCTTCGGTGGGTTCGGTGGTCGTTACGGTAGGAGCCGTGGTGGAGTCGGTAGTGGGCTTCGCCGTTGTGTCGGGAGCCGTGGTCTCATCACCGCCGCCGCAAGCGACGAGCGCGAGAGCAAGAATTGCTACCAACAGAAGTGCAACAATCTTTTTCATAAGAAAAAATCCTTTCTGTATCCCTTGGGGATATTTTTTGTATATTGTAACATAAAAAAAGTGAAAATGCAACATCAAATCCCGAAAAGTTATGAAAAAATTGTAAATAAGTCCACAATCTTTTCAAAAAAAGCAATAAAAATCACACGAATCGGAGAGCGAAAACGGATTTTGATAAAAAAATACCCTCTCGCTTGACATTTTTAAAAAAGCCGCTATAATAGTATAGATGAATGAAATCTGAAACTTCCAAAGGAGATCCCTATGATCAAAACCGTCGACGTCGGTCTGCAATACGGAGGGCGCAACCTCTTTCAGCACGCAGACCTCACCTTTTCCTCCGGCAATTGCTACGGCATTATCGGCGCCAACGGCGCAGGCAAATCCACCTTTTTGAAAATTCTTTCGGGCGAGCTTGAGCCCGATCGCGGCGAGGTCATCCGCGACAGTAAGGAACGCATCTCGGTTCTGAAGCAGGATCACTATCTGTATGACGACTATACCGTTCTCGACACCGTCCTTCACGGAAACGAAGAGCTCTGCCGCATTATGGCAAAAAAGGAAGAGCTGTATACCAAAGAGGATATGACCGAGGAAGAGGGTATGCTACTCTGTGAGCTGGAGGAACGCTTTGCCGAACTGGACGGCTGGAGCGCCGAAAGCGATGCCGAGATCCTTCTGAACAGCCTCGGGATTACCACCGAGCTGCATTACGCGATGATGAATACCCTGACGGGCGATGAAAAGGTCAAGGTGCTTCTCGCGCAGGCACTGTTCGGCAGTCCCGATATTCTTCTGATGGACGAGCCTACCAACCATCTCGACCTCGGCACGATCGCGTGGCTGGAGGACTTTCTGATGGGACTTGACAATGCCACCGTCATCATCGTCTCGCACGACAGACATTTTCTCAACAAGGTCTGCACGCACATTGTCGATGTCGACTTCGGCAAAATCACGACCGTGGTGGGCAACTACGACTTCTGGTATGAATATACCCAGATCCGTCAGAGACAGATCCGCGAGCAGAACAAGAAAAACGAGCAGAAGATCCGCGAGCTTACCGAATTCATCGCGCGCTTCTCGGCAAACGCCTCGAAATCCAAGCAGGCAACCAGCCGTAAAAAGCTCCTTGACAATATCACGCTGGAGGATGAAGGCGTATCCAGCCGCCGCTTCCCCTTCATTGATTTCAAGCCGAATCGCGAGATCGGCAAGGAAGTCTTGGTCGTGGATGGCATTTCCAAGACGATCGATGGCAAAAAGATCCTCGATAACGTATCCTTCACCGTCCACCCCCACGACAAGATCGCCTTCATCGGCGATGACCCCGTGGCAAGAACCACGCTCTTTCGCATTCTCGCAGGGGAGCTTGAACCGGATGAGGGCAGCTTCAAATGGGGCGTCACCACCTCCTTCTCGTATTTTCCCGCGGACAATTCCCCCTACTTTGACGGCAGAGAGGATTCGCTGGTAGACTGGGTCAGAAGCTATTCCGATCTTGTGTATGAATCCGATGTCCGCTCCTGGCTCGGAAGACTGCTTTTCTCGGGAGATGAGGTACACAAAAAAGCCTCGGTGCTGTCGGGCGGCGAAAAGGTCAGAATGATGCTCTGCAAAATGATGCTGTCGGGCGCGAACGTGCTGATACTGGACGAGCCTACCAACCACTTGGATCTTGAATCGATCGCGGCACTGAACAACGGACTCATCCGCTTCCCCGAGGTCTTGCTCTTTACCTCGCACGACCACCAATTCGTGCAAACCGTCTCCAACCGCATTATCGATGTCACGGCAGGTCATTTCTACGATATGCAGATCACCTACGATGAATACGTCGAAAGAACCTATAAAAAAGATACCGAATCCTGACGATCCCGAAAGGCACTGTTATGAAAGATTTGAATATCGTCCTCGTTGAGCCGGAGATCCCACAGAATACCGGCAATATCGCACGCACCTGCGCGGCAACCGGCGCGTCGCTTCACCTTGTCAAGCCGATGGGCTTCACGCCCGACGCCGCCAAATTGAAACGGGCAGGACTTGACTATTGGGATAAGCTTGATATCACCTATTACGACAGCCTTGATGACTTTCTCACACAGCACAAGGATGACGCTTTGTATCTCTTTACCTCCAAAGCGGCGCAGAATCACACGCGTGTCACCTATCCCAAGAAGGTCTTTCTCGTGTTCGGTAAGGAAACGGCAGGACTGCCCGAATGGCTGATCAAGGCACATTACGACACCTCGGTACGCATTCCGATGCTGCCGGGTCTCCGTTGCCTGAATCTGTCGAATGCCGCCGCGATTGCGGTCTATGAGGTGCTTCGTCAGCGTGATTTCGACACCCTCACCGAAGAAGGACACCTGAAAACAGAATAAAATCCTCAAAATCTCTTGCAATTTGAACAAAAATTCGATATACTGTAACTATCACCAGATGATTTTTGGGAGTGCTTATGAAAAAACTGATCTTTTTCCTCATTCTCGTCACCCTTCTTGTCACGCTGATCGCCTGCAACGGTACAGACGGCAAGGATGATATTACCACAGAAAAGCCGCTCGTTGTCCTGATGACCGATGCCGCTTCGCCCTATTCGATCGTGTATCCGCTGAGCTACAGCAGTACGAACTTCAAAGGGCAAGCCGTTGAATATCTGGAAGAGCTGATCAAAACGAACGCAGGTAACGCCCTGAAGACCAAGAGCGATTATCTGGCAGACGGGGAAAGTGCGAGTAGCTATGAGATCCTGCTCGGCTCTACCAACCGCCCCGAAAGCGCCGAAGCGTTGAAGACCTTGCGCTATGACGATTATCTGATCGGCTTTGTCAACGAAAAGCTCGTCGTCATCGGGGGCTCGGATGAAGCCTCGGCAAAAGCCATCCGCCATTTTGCCACGATGTTCTTTTCCAAGACGCAAAACGCGCTGATTCTGCCCGAGGATTACTGTGAACGCTTCGACGGCAGTTATCCCGTATCTTCGCTCACCTTCTTCGGCAATTCCGCCGCCGATTGTGTCATTCTCTCGGACAGTGCAACCGAGCAGGATGCTCTGTATCTGCAAAAGAGCCTCCGCGCACTGAGCGGCTATACCCTGCCCATTGTGGAGTCTGCCACCCAAGGCTATACCATTACGCTTTCGGCAGGCAGTGACACCAATACCGTCACCGAAAGCGGCATTACACTTGCGCACAGCGACCCCGCCGAGCGAAGCCGCCGCATCAATGCCCTTGTCAAAACCCTGTCCTCCCTCGGTAAGGATGCCGCACTGGATGCTTCTACCGCACTGCTCCGCGCAACCGACGGTGAAAAGCTTTCGCTGATCGACCTCAATCTGTATTCCACCGGCTATGCCGAAAACGCGATCACCAAGCGCTATCCCCGCCTGATGACCTATCTTGCTTCGAAATCCTATCCCGATATTCTCACTCTGCAGGATGTTTCCCCCACGTGGGTCTCGCAGTTTGATCTGTCGGGTGAGGGCTACAAAGCGATGAATGAGGTCTACGGCTATGTCGGCAGGGGCAGAAATGACGACAAGGACAGCGTTATGCAAGCGATCTTTTATAAAAAGGATACCTTCACGCTGGTCGACTCGGGCACGTTCTGGCTGTCCGAAACACCCGATCGCAAGAGTGTCGGTTGGGACGGCAGAACCCGTAGCATCTGCACGTGGGCAATCCTGAAAACCGCCGACGGAAACGAAATTGCGGTGATGAATACGATGCTCGATCCCTACGGCACCAAAGCCCGTGCCAACGGTATGGCTTTGATCCTGAATTTCGCCTCCGAAACCTTCACTTGCCCGGTTCTTTTCTGCGGCGACCTGCAGACCGAACCGAAAAAGACCGTCCCCAAATCGGTCACAAAATGCGACTTCTTTGATGCCGAAACCATTGCCGAATCGGGCAATTTCAATTCTGAAGCCACTACCAATCAAGCATTTGGCAATATTTCCACCTTCAAAACCAAGAGTGACTACGTTTTCACCTCCTACGGTGACTTCAAGGTCAACGCGCACGCCCTTGACAAAACCAAGGTAGACGATGCCTACATTTCCAATCACTGGATCTTGTACACCGACCTCACCTTGATCAATTATCAATAACACCCACCGCCCCGACCCACCCGTCGGGGCGGATTTTTTCTATTACAATTAAACCTGTCCCCCCCTCATTTGCAGACACTCTTCCGCTATCGCCTATTGCGGAAGTTTTTGCAGGCACAACAACTCTGTCGATTTTTCAAAAATTTTTGCAGTCCAAGACACCTCAACATTTCGGAGATGTAATCGCGACCGATTTGCTCTGGGGGAAGGAACATCAAATTCTAACGGTAATTGGACAGTCGAGGACGCCTGTCCCTACAATTTCCTATGTTTTTTCTTCTGCGGCGATATTGAATTGAATCGTCGGTTTCTCGGACAGAGGACGCCTGTCCCAATTGCTTGTGTTTTGTGCTTTTGCGGCAAACTCTGATTGAATCAGCGTTTCCAAACCGCTCATTCGCGGGAAAGACTCCAAAGCTATGCAAATAGCCGTGGCTGTCACTTGCGTGACAGCCACGGTGGGAATGATCCTTCAGGACAAAGCCTTAGGGGTAATTATTTTTTCTTCAGTACGACTACGAGAACAGCCACAACACCGAGGATTGCTACAACAGAAAGGATGATGGTCAGGGTCTTGTTGCTCTTGTCAGCATCTGCCATTTCGCTTCTGAGTTTTTCGATCTCTGCGAGCAGTGCATCCTTCGTTGTCTGATCGCCGTTTGCAATCAGTGCGGTCAGCTCCGTTTTAGCGGCTTCGATCGATTCAGAAAGAGCGGTCTTGTTCGCGGTATCTGCTGCTTTCAGTGTGCTTTCTGCAGTCTTCAACGCGTTGTCGAGGGCGGTCAGCTTGTCGGAAAGGGCGGTATCGCCATCCTTGATTGCCTTGTTGAGGTCAGCCACTGCCTTGTCAAGATTTGCCTGAACGGTCTTGATCGCAGCTTCCAGCGTTGCCTTAGCTTCTGCAAGGGTCTGACTCAGCGCTTCGTCACGGGCGATGGATTCCTTTTCAACGGTTGCGATCACGGTCGAGAGCGATTCCACTGCTGCGGCAAGGCGGGTCGAAAGTTCTTTGTCTGCTGCCTGCATAGCGGCGGCAAGCTTATTCATTTCCAGTTCAAGATATTCGCGAAGTGCCTTGATAGCCTCTTCAAGCTCAGCTTTTGCCTCTTCCAGTGCTTTGGTCAATGCATCGTCGCGGGCAATCGACTCGGATTCTACCTTGTTGATCATTTCGGTGAGAATGCCAACCTGCTTAACGATTTCAGCGGCAAGCGCATCGTCGCCATCCTTGATTGCCTTAGTGAGGTCTTCTACAGCCTTGTTAAGATTTTCCTGAACGGTGTTGATCGCCTCAGTCAGCGTCTTCTTCGCTTCGTCGAGCGCTTCGGTCAGCGCATCATCGCGAGCAATCGACTCGGATTCTACCTTGTTGATCATTTCGGTGAGAATGCCAACCTGCTTGACGATCTCGTCAGCGTTGACCTTGTCACCTTCTTCAATTGCCTT
>JAFTKF010000264.1 GCA_017453405.1 Clostridia bacterium | reverse complement strand
GTCAGAGCAATGATCCCGTCACCCTCCCCGACAGCACGACACCGCCCCCGCTCTCAACGACGGCAGAAGAAGTCTTTCACACCGTTTCGTTTTATGTCAACGGCAGTGTCTATCACACCGAAGAGGTCAAATCGGGCAGTTATGCCTTGCCTCCCGACAATCCGACACAGGAGAACAAGATCTTTCTCGGCTGTTATTACGATACCGATTTTCAGTATCCCTTTGCCTTTGCCACGCCCGTAACCGGTCCTGTGATCGCATACGCGAAGTTCACGATCGATGCGGGGGCACTGACCAACAAGATCACCACCGATACCATCCGCGCAATGGTCAAGATTGAGACCGTCTCCTATAACACCTTCTGGGGCTTCACCACCGAGACCGCCGCTTCACAAGGCTCGGGTGTTGTCTTTGCCGAAGGCGCACGGGGGTCGAACACCTACTACATCCTCACCAACTGCCACGTTGCCCGCAAGGACGACGGCTTTGACAAGGTGCGCTATACCGTCTACGACTATCAGGGCAACGCTTACGAAGCGGTCTTGTTTGAAGACAGCGCAAAGCCCGGACCTGCCATTGATCCCGCATACGATCTTGCCTGCCTTGCCGTGAAAGCACCAAACGGCACATTTCCTGTCATTCCCTTGGCAGAGGAAGACCCCGCACTCGGGGCAGATGTCGTATCTCTCGGCTATCCGCAGGGACAATCCAACGCCATCACCTTCGGTACAGTCACACGCTACGGCGCGATCACGCTCTCTGATGCCGATCCCTTGGACAGCAACGTGACCTTTCCCGTCATCTGGCATACCGCACTGATCACGGGTGGCTCCAGCGGCGGCCCTCTTCTGTCCGATACCCTGACCCTTGTGGGTCTGAACTACGCAGGGCAAAAGGGCGAGGGCTTCCACAACGGTTATGCGATCCCCATATCCCGCATCAAAGAATTTCTTGAAACCTATGTTTATGCCTGACAGATCAAAATGAAAGAGAGAGACCTTATGAAACACCGTCTTCTGCTTGCCCTTACGGGCGTTCTGCTTCTCATTACCCTGACAGCACTCGTTGCCTGCGGCGATGGCGATACCACCACCGCCGGCACCACCTCCACCGATGCCCCCGACACCACAACCACACTCCCTGCCACCACCGCACCCGTCACCGAGGCAGGACCTACAAAGGAGGAAATCCGCGCAATGGAAATGGTCGAAACGATCTTCAAACATTACGCCGTCGAAGGCGAAAGCGGCGACAAAGCCTATATCAACTTCACCGAATACCACAACACCAATCAATCGGGCTATCTTTGGACGAACTTCTCGGCAGTCGGTATGCAGTACTATGTCTGCAAGCTGTATCCCGAGGATGCCGAACAAAAAGAAATCTTTCGCAAGATGATCAATAACTTCCGCTATTTCCGTCAGTACAGCCCCGGTGCCAACGCCGCCCCCGATTCTGTCAAATATCATTCGGGGCGTGGCAGTCGCTACTATACCGGCACGGGCACTTGCTTCTTTGACGACAATATCTGGGTCGCAAGAAATTATCTGCGCGCCTATGAGATCCTCGGCGACAAATGGTATCTGGAAGAAGCCATCCGCGTCAACAATTGGGTACTGTCGGGCTGGAACCACGAGCTTGGCGGTATCGTCTGGAGCGAAGCGGGACTGCGCGACGATGCCGATGCGCAAAATCTCGAACGCGGTCTTTCGGCAAATGCCTGCGCGATCATCGTAAACGCTCAGCTTGCCTCCCTTGCGAAAAACGATGAAGACCGCGCCTTCCACCTCAACTGGGCGGAGAAATTCTATACCTTCTGCAAGCAAATGCAGAATACCCCCATTTCACACGACTATTGGAACGGCATCCACACCGTGATCGTCAACGGCGTGCGACAGAACGGCGAAGTCAACAAGGTACATTTTTCCTATAATTCGGGCAGCATGATCCTTGCCAACCTCGCGCTTTATGAGATCACGGCTGACGAGACGAAAAAAGCGGCGTATCTTGAGGATGCCATTGAAACTGCCAAATCGGCAAAGAAGACCTTCTATAAGGTGGACGCCCAGCTTGGCAAGCGCTATTATACCGGAGACCCGTGGTTTGCGGCGATCCTGAACGAAGCGTATTTTGAGCTTTTTTCTTACGACAAGGAGCTTGCCGAAAGCTTGATTGCGGGCTTTAACAACAATGTCGGCTATGCTTACGGCAATCGCGACACCGCCACGGGACTGTTCCCCTATCAGGCAACCAAGAAAAACACCTTCGCACAAAACGAATCCTGGTGCATCCATCAGATCGGCGTGGCACAGCAAGCGGTGCTGGTTGCGCTGTATGAAAAGACCGCTCAAAACTGACTGTAATGAAGGAGCATTCCGATGACTACACAAGACAAACGCTTTGCACTGCTGATCGACGGCGATAACATCGCAAGCGATTATATCAAAACCATCCTCGACGAGCTTGCCCCCTACGGCACTGTCACCTACAAGCGTATCTACGGCGACTGGACACAGCCCAATCTCGGCAAATGGAAATCGGTGCTTTTGGACTATTCGATCACCCCGATGCAGCAATATGCCTACACCAGCGGCAAAAACGCCACCGACTCGGCAATGATCATCGATGCGATGGATATTCTCTACACCGGCAAGGTCGACGGCTTTTGCCTTGCCTCCTCCGACAGCGACTTCACGCGCCTTGCGGCAAGACTGCGCGAGGCGGGTATGACCGTGATCGGTATGGGCAAACAGCAGACCCCTGCCGCTTTCGTTGCCGCTTGTACCGAATTCAAATTCTTGGATATTCTGAGCGGCGAGGAGACCGTCTCCGACCCCACAGATGATACTTCCACCACACTGCTCAGTGTAGAAGAAGTCAAAGAGACCGTCCGTAAGCTGATCGATGACAACGACGATATCGAGGGCGCTGACGGTTGGGTGATCGGAAGCTTTCTGATCGGACTGATCCGAAAAACACTGCCCACCGTTGACCCCCGCTATTACGGCGGTACATCCAAAAAGTGGATTCCGCTTTTAGAGCAGTGGGGCTTTCCCACCAAACGCGTGAAAAACCCCAACAACCTTGAAAACGAAGGCGCTGTCGTCTACATCCGCTCGGATCGCTACGGAAAGACCTGACACCGATCTGCATAAAAACGCCTCCGACTGCACGAAAAAACCTGCGGTCGGAGGCGTTTTTTGATATAAGACAGCTTTAGCTTTTCGGGGTAAGGATCGGCATCCTAAACCAAGCTTGTTTTTTCAAGAACCAGCTTGCCGACAGCGCCAAGTCCCACCGAAAATATCACGCCGCCTGCAAGACAAAGCATCACATGGATCAGCGTGGAGGAAAGCGGCGAGATCATCGCAGCCATCATAAATAACAGCATACCGCCGCCCAGTGAGCCGCAAATGGCAAGCCACGCCTTGTCCTTTGCCGCTACACTGATCAAGGTGAAGATCGCAATAAACACCGGCATCAGAAAGATCTTTGCCAGGATGCAGTTCACAAGATTGCCAACCGTCAGACCGCCAAGATCAAACGACAGTCCAGCGATCGCACCCCCCAGCAGCGTGCCGACGAGATAGGCAATCAGCATCAGCGTACCGCATACCACCCCTGCAAGGGTTTTGGAAAACACGTAATCCCCCTTTTTGGCGCGGACGGTGAACAAATTTTTGGCATAACCCGAGCGAAAATCATCCGAAATAAACAGACAGATGAACACCAAAGCGCCCATAAACACCATATTGATATTGCACATTCCAAAAACATCCATTCCGCCCATCGTCTCGCCGTCGGGAAGTGTGCCGATATTTTGCCAAGCGTTTTCAGGGCCTTTCAGCACCGTCACCACATTTGTCTGGGGATTCACGCTTTCCATACCGTCCATTGCCGTCATCATCACGGTCATCAGAATCGGCACAAGAAGGGCGCAGGCAATCAGGATGTAAAACACGCGGGAGCGCCACATTCGCCTGAAATCCACCTTCAGCATACTTTTCACGCGAGAGCGCCATGTCAATGGCGAAAACCCTGTCTCCATCAGCGTGTACCCCCTTTCATCAGATCCATATAATATTCCTCAAGTCCGATCTTGTCACATTTCAGCTCGGTGACACAGATGCGGTTTTCGTAAAGATATGACACCACTTCTTCGGGTGTTGCGGCATCGTACACACGGATATAGCCTGCTTCATCTTCCTCCACACGGGAATATTGATAGCCAAGAAGCCTCTTAGTTCTGTCCATCTCAGCGCTTCTGAGCGCAACGTACGTACGGCAGCTTGCCTCAAGCTCCTCGGCGGTCATCTCCACGATCATCTTTCCGTGACGGATGATACCATAATGGGTTGCGACCTTCTGAAGCTCACCGAGCAGGTGGGAGGATACGACAATCGAGCGCTTGCCATCCTTGATTATATCGGTAAACACCTCGCGCATGATCCGCATACCGTCGGCATCCAGACCGTTCAGAGGCTCGTCAAG
>JAFTKF010000263.1 GCA_017453405.1 Clostridia bacterium | reverse complement strand
TTATTTTTTTTCATTCTCCAAAAAGGTTGTCAAAAGATGACAAAACCGCCGATTTTATCGGGAAAAAGCGCCGTTTTTACAGATTTTCAGATAACGGCGCTTTTTCATCGGAATACTTTACTCCTCGGCTTCTTCTTTTTCTTTTTCCTTGCGGAGTTTTTCAATATCCTCGCCCACAAAGGTATAGACTCTGTCGCAGAACTGGCAATTGACCTCGATCTTTTTATCCTGCACGAGCATATTGTAAAGCTCATAGGGCGACAGTGTCAGCAGTGCTCTGCCCACTCTCTTTCTCGAGCAGGTGCATTTGTAGCTGACATCGATGGTATCAAACAGATCGAATTCGATATCCTTTAAGGCGATTTCAGCGATCTCAAGATTGCTCTTGCCCTCGTCGAACAGCTTGGAGATATTCGAAAGGGCGGCGGCGTTTCTTTCGATCAGCGAAATGGTGTTTTCATCGGCAAAAGGCAGAAGCTGGATCATCACACCGCCTGCCGCCTGACATTTTTTATCCTTGCCGACCAGCACGCCCAGTGCGACGAGCGAGGGGATCTGCTCACTTTCGGCATAATACGCGGTGATATCCTCGGCAATTTCGCCCGTGGTAATGTTGGTAATGCCGATATAGGGGTCTTTTTCACCCACATCCTTGATCACGTGCAGCGGACCTCTGCCGACAGCACCCCCTACATCCAGCTTGCCCTTGGCATTCAGGGGCAGATCGGTATGGGGATTCTGAATGTAGCCTCTGACATTGCCGAGATAGTCGGAAACCGCAAGGATGTGACCGCTGGGGCCGTCGCCGCGGAAGTTGACCGACAGCGAATTGCCTTTGTTCTTCAAGGTCGTTCCCATCAGGGAAGTGGCGGTCAGCACTCTGCCGAGTGCGGCGGTTGCGGTGGGTTCGGTACGGTGAATACGGATCGCCTCGTTGACGATGTCCTTGGAATTGATGACAAGGATCTGGGCAGAGCCGTCCTTTGTCATACCTCTTAAAATTTCTGCCATAGTAATATACCTCGTTTTACACGTTTTTTCGTTTTGGATTCGTTATCGGGATCGGGTGTTACAGCCCGTTTTGTTCAAAGAGCGTTTTCAGCGTTCGTCCGATCGCAAAGACATCGCCTGCCCCCATGGTGAGAATGACATCGTTCTCACGTGCCTCGGAAAAGACGGCGTGGGCAATGCTGTCGAAGCTTTTCAGATAGGTGGCGTTTGTTCCGATGGCGCGGCAAAGCGTTTCAGACGAGACGCCGAGGGTGTCTGTCTCGCGAGCGGCATAAATATCGGGCATATAGACGAGATCGGCAAGGCGGAGCGCTTTGACAAAATCGTCAAATAAGTCGTGTGTGCGCGTGTAGGTGTGTGATTGGAAGATCACGATCAGCCGTCCTCCTTCTTTGAGAAGCGCTTTTGCGCTTTTCAGTGTCGCTTCGATCTCGGACGGATGGTGCGCGTAATCGTCACACAACAGGACCTTGCCCCGATGAATGACCTCAAAGCGGCGGTCGGGGGCTTCAAAAGACTGCAGGGATGCGGCGGCGATATCCGGTGAAATGCCGTTTTGGTGGGCGGCGGCAAGGGCGGCAAGAGCATTGGCAACATTGAATCTGCCGATCAGCGAAAGCTGTACGCGCCGATATGCCTTGCCGTTGATATACAGCGTGAATGCGGTAGTCTGCCCAAGCGGCTCGATATCCGAGGCGGCATAGTCGGCATCGGTGCTGTTCAGGGAAAAGGTGACGGTCTTGCCCTGAAAATCCGATACCGCACGCATCGCGGCAGGGTCGTCGTAATTGACAACGGCAATGTTAGCGCAAGACAAAGACTTCCGAAAGGCTTCGGTGATATCGTCAAGCGATGCGTAGCAGTCGGTATGGTCAAGCTCGATGTTGGTGATGATCGCGGTGGTGGGATAAAAATCGTGGAAGGATGCTTTATATTCGCACGCCTCGTAGAGAAAATACCGTTTGTCAGCCCCGATGCGGTAGGCTTCGCCGTTCAATGTTTTGGCGCGCGCGCCGTTCATCACGGTGGGGTCGACATTCGCCGCCAGTGCGATATGCGACAGCAGTGTGGTGGTCGAGGTCTTGCCGTGCGTACCCGATACCCCGATGCGGATCGCAAAGTCTTGCATGACGGCGCCGAGATATTCCCCGCGTGTCAGTGTCGGGATGCCAAGGCGGCGGGCAGAAAAAAGCTCGGGAGAGCTTTGGCTGACGGCGGCGGTATAGACCACAAGATCATAGCCCTGTACGCTTTCGGGAAAATGCCCGATCACGATGTGACAGCCCTTTTGCGCAAGGGCTTTGACAGCAGATGAATCCGCGCGGTCACTGCCCCCTACGGTTTTGCCTTCTGCCAGCGCCATATGCGCCAGCGAGGACATACTGATGCCGCCGATGCCCACGAAAAAGATCTTTTGAAACTGTGAAAGCGAATGATTCAGAACCTGCACCTCCTTTATCGGTAAATGCGAATTGATAAAATCGTAGAAAAAGTAAACAAAATGAGAGAAAACTTATTGTATTTTTTGAGAAATTCTTAAATTGTCTATACTTTGTTCAAAAAAATGTTGCAATTTGTTTTGAGTCAGGAAAATATTTTGTTTTATAATGTCACCTGTAGGGATAATTTACACAAAGGGGGTGCTTTTTTTGACAATCACCGATATTAAGATCCGCAAGGTCTTTGATGACGAAAGCCCGATGAAGGCTGTTGTCTCGGTTACGCTTGACGATCAGTTGGCGTTACACGATATCAAGGTAATTTATGCAAAAGAAAAGCATTTTATCGTTATGCCCAGCAAGAAAAACCCCGATGGTACCTATCGTGATGTGGTCCATCCCATTACAGCAGGCTTCAGAGAAGAACTGAACGATGCTGTTCTTGCCGCTTATTTTGAAGCACTTGAGAATCCGACCGATCCTACAACCGTTTGATCTCGCTTCATGATCGACTTTTTCAGAATGACTTCGAGAACCGCTCAGCGGTTCTTTTTTGTTTGTCGGGAAAATTTTCTTCTATATATTATAATAGGATCACCGAACGGTCATACCTCAATTTTCGGGCAGAGTGCCGCGATCGGGCAAAGGGAACAGTCCTTGCCGCGTGCGGGGCAGTATTCCCTACCCAATAACACGATGCGGTGGCAAAAATCACTTTGCTCCTCGGGGGCAATCAACGAAACCAGTGTTTTTTCAACCTTTTCGGGCGTCTTGTCGTCTTTTGCGACAAGCCCCATACGGCGCGATATGCGGATGCAGTGCGTATCGGCAACGATGGCAGGCTTCTGATAGATATCGCCAAGCAGAAGATTGGCGATCTTTCTGCCAACACCCGGCAGGGTGAGAAGGGCTTCCATTGTGTCGGGCAGCTTGCCATCGAAGGTTGTGACAAGCATTTGGGAGGCGGCGACGAGATCGCGCGCCTTGGTTTTGTAAAGGCCGCAGGAAAAAATATACCGACCGACCTCTTCGGGGTCGGCATTTGCCATAGCTTCGGCATTTGGATAGACCGCAAAGAGCGTTTTGGCAACGGTATTGACACGGGCGTCGGTGCACTGTGCGGACAGCCGTCCCATGACCAGCAGTCGCCACGGGTCACCCTCATACTGCAGCGCGCATTCGGCAGCGGGATATACCCCCTTCAGGGCATCCACGATGGCGGCGGCGCGTATTTTTTTCGCTTTTTGTGATTCAGGTCTTGGCATAGGATACCTCTTGTCAACTAACGGTTGCGCTTTTGGCAAAATCAAAAAGCGATATGCCGAATTCACGCTGAAGTGCCTCTTCCACGGCGGTCAGGGGAAGCCCGACCACGTTATCAAAGCTGCCGCGGATCTCCTTGACGAAAATGCCTGCCATTTCCTGAATGCCGTAAGCCCCTGCTTTGTCGTAGGGCTGTTCGGCTTCGATATAATAGCAAATCTCGCGGTCGGTCAGCGGACGGAAGACCACCTCGGTGGCAACTGCTTCGGTATAGCATTTGCCGCCGTGGAAGACAGCAAAGCCGGTATAGACCTTGTGTGTGTTGCCCGAAAAGCTTTTCAGCATCGCATAGGCATCATCAAAGTCGCGGGGCTTTCCGTAAACGGTGTTGCCGAGCGCCACAACGGTGTCGGCGGAAATGATGTAATCATCCTCGGTGTGACTGTCAAGGACAGCCTGCCCCTTGCGGTGTGCGAGAATCTTGACATAGTCATCGGGCGTGACGGATTCGGCAATGCTTTCGTCGGTATCGGCGCTTTCGGCAAGATAGTCGATCCTGAGACGGTCGAACATATCGCGGCGACGGGGCGATTGAGAAGCTAAGATCAGCATAGGTCGCCTCACAGACTGCCCGTCGAGCCGAAGCCCCCCGCACCGCGTGCGGTTTCGTCGAGCGATTCGGTCTCGATCAGCGCCATGGTATACACGGGCATCAGCATCAGCTGTGCCACGCGCTCACCTGGTGTGACGGTATAGGCTTCTTGGGAAAGATTGACGGCGGAAAAGAAGATCTCGCCGCGATAATCCGAGTCGATCACGCCGATCCCGTTGGCGGCGGCAATGCCTTTTTTGGCAGACAGTCCACTGCGGGCGCACAGGATGGCTACGGTATTTTTGGGAATCGAGATCGCAATACCGGTGGGGATCAGGCGGCGCTCGCCGGGGGCAAGGGTGATCGCTTCCTCAAGGCAAGCAACAAGATCCACAGCGGCAGAGCCCTCGGTCGCGTAGTGAGGGATCACGGCGGAATCCCGCATTTTTTTAATCAAAACACGTTGGTTCATATCGGTACCTCATAGCAACTATTGGTTGACAGTTGCGATATATTTTATAAAAATAGGAGAAAATCAGGGATTTTTGATGCAAAACGCAACCTGCGGTTGCTCATTTTATACGCCGAACCGCTTTTTTGGTGGTCCAACCCTTCTGATAGGCGTTTAAGATCTGCAAAGTCTCCTGCTTGCCCTCGGTGGTGAAAAGATAGTGATAGGCAAAATCCCCTGCCTTCTGAAGCTCGGCTTTTTTATCTGCCATATAGGTGGGAAGCGAATTCAAAAGAATGTCTCTGCCCCCCTCCTTCAGAATCGGAAAGACGGCTTTGGTTCGGTCGGTAAGGGTGGTGTAGCCCACGGGCTTTTCCAGTGTCATTAAGATCTGTCTGCCATAGACGGTGACGCATTTGGCAAAGGGAATATCGCGGATCTGCGGCAGGATCAGCTCGGGTGAGAGCAAAAGATCGGCAAAGTCTTCTTCGAAAACCTTTGCGGTATAGCCCGACTGAATATTCAGCCGCCAGTCGCCGTGCAGGACAAATCCCGCCTCCTTCGCAAGAGCGATGTGTCCGATGTTGCCCACAAGCGCGTGCTCAGCACCTGCGGCTCTGGCGCGTTTCAGCGCATCGGCTACCGCGTCGCGTTCGCTGTCGAAAATAACCGGAGGCAGTACCACGCCGTTTGCTTTTTTGTTGTAGCGGTCAAGGGGAAGATAGACGATGGCAATGCCGTATGCCCGAGGATCGTCGGGAATGGTGGCGGCATCGTAAAAGCGTGCCGAGGTCTGTGCCCTTTTTTTCACCGAAGGGGTGACTTTGGCAGGCGGCAAAAGAGAATGTTCACGCGGTGGGAGGATAATGGCATCTTTTTTGAAAGTTTTTTTGGGGGCGTCGGGACGGCTTTCAAGCTGTCGGGAGGCTTCCTTGTCCTTTTCGGTGCGGATGCCGAGCATTGCGGCATTGACAGTTTTGGTATAATAGCCGTCGGTGAAGCCCTGACGGGAGAACACCTCGGCAAGATAGCGCATTTCTTCGTCGGATGCCCCGCGCTCCTCGTCGATCAGGGTGCGAAAGATCCTTGTGACCTTGCCGACATAGTCGGGGCTTTTCATTCTGCCCTCGATCTTGAAGGAGGTAACGCCCATGGCGATCAGCTCGGGCATATGACGGGCGAGCGAGAGGTCCTTGAGGCTCAGGGGATATTTGCCGTTATACAGCATACGGCAGGGCTGTGCGCATTCGCCGCGGTTGCCGCTTCTGCCCCCGATAAAGGAGGACAACAGACACTGACCCGACTGTGATACGCAAAGCGCGCCGTGCACAAAGGCTTCGATCTCGATCGGGGAATTTTTGCAAACCGTTTCAAGATCCTCCCGTGACAGCTCACGTGCCACGACGGCGCGCGTAAAGCCAAGCTCTTTCAGATAGCGCACGGCATCCACATTGTGCGCCGAGCACTGCGTGGAGGCGTGCAGAGGAAAATCGGGAAAGGAGCGGCGGATCTCGCCGGCAAGACCAAGGTCGGCAATAATCAGAGCATCCACCCCGACCGTATAAAGAAATTCCACCTGATTCATTGCGTCCTTCATCATTCTGTCGCCCAGCAGGGTGTTCATCGTGACATAGCATCTGACGCCGCGTTGGTGGCAGTACGTGACAGCCTCGCGGACAGCATCACGCGAAAAATTCTTGGCAAGCATCCGCGCGTTGAACAGCGTCGTGCCGAAATATACGGCATCCGCGCCGTTTTCCACCGCCGCGATCAGTGCTTCCATCGAGCCTGCAGGGGCTAACAGTTCGGTCATAGCGAAGAAGTATCCTTTCGTTTTTCGGCTTTTTTGGCAAAATGCCATACTACCCGATTATTGCTTATATTGTAACATTTTCAAAAAGCCTTGTCAAGTCCTTTTGGGGAAATGAGAAATACGGCACGCGGGAAACTGCACGCAAAAGAAAACGGTCGGCAAAAAGCCGACCGTGACAGGCGGAATATAGGTAGAAAAGCCGACAACAAAGCGGGCGCCGTATGACGGTATCCGGCAGTTCAGGGCTTATTCAATCGGAACGATGCCGATGCCGTAGGGCAGCTCTTCGGCAAGGGAGAAGCACACGCGCGGAAGATAGACGCTGTGGAGCGCATCGCAGAAAAGAAAGGCGCTGCTGTCAAGGACTTTTAGCGTTTTGGGCAGATGTACCTCAGAAAGAGAGTAGCATCTTGCAAATGCCTCGCGTCTGATCTCGGTGACACCCTCGGGAATATACACAGCAGTGAGCGCGTGGCAGGCGAGAAAGGCAGACGAGCCGATCGAGAGAAGGCTTGTTGGCAGAAAGAGTGTTTTCAGGCTTTTACAGCAGGAGAAGGCGTAATTGCCGAGAGAGGTCAGCCCCTCGGGCAGGGTCAGTGTCTTCAGACCGAAACAGTTGGAAAAGGCGGCTGAGCCGATATGAAGAAGTGTGTCGGGCAGCGATAGTGCTTCAAGCGCTTCACAGCCGAGAAAGGCGAAGTTGCCGACCTCTTCGATGCCTTCGGGAAGGGTGACTGTCTGCAGTGCTTTGCAGTGGGCAAAGGCGTAATAGCCGATGTGGCGAAGGCTTTTGGGAAACGCAACGGTTTTCAGCGCGGTGCAGTTCTGAAAGGCGCGATAGTCGATGACCTCAAGCCCCTCGGGCAAAAGGACGGTTTCCAGCATTTCGCAAGAGGAAAACGCATCTCCTGCAATCACCTTGACACCCTCGGGCAGAATGATCGTTTGAAGGGTCGCGCAGCTCTTGAATGCGCCCGTTCCGATCTCATCTATGCTCTCGGGGAGGGTGACACGGGTGTCGGTGCCGTGATAGCGTATCAGTACAGCTTCTCGGATTTCAAAATCAGACATAACAATACTCCTTTTGACAGTCGGGATAGGTTTATTATAGCGTTTTTGACAGCTTGTGTCAAGAGGTACCCCTGAGGGGTGTCAGAAGCTCCTTACCAAGGGAAAATAAACCGCGGGGCAATCACGGCAAAACGGTTGACATTTTCCCCCTTTTCGTGTACAATGGTGCTATGATCGTTACGGAGGTTTTTTATGAACGTACAGTTACTTGCCCACACCCCGAATCCCGAAGAGGTGATTGCGGCGGCGGCAAAGCTTTGCTATGCCAAAAGTGATATACAGGGCTTACTGGATAAGCTGACACCCGAAAAGACAGAGGCGTTTCTTGACCATCTTGCCTCGCTCGGACACGAAAGCCCGATCGAGCACGTGTCCTTTACCTTTGGGATCGAAGGGGTTTCGCGTGCACTGCTCGCACAGATCACCCGACACAGACTGGCTTCCTATTCGGTGCAAAGTCAGCGTTATGTGGAAAAGTCGGGCTTTGAGTACATACTGCCTCCCGAGATCGAGGCGATCCCCGAGGCGAAGGCACTTTTCATCCGTGAAATGGAGCACGATGCCGAGGTCTATACCGCTCTTCGCGATATTCTTGTGAAAAAGCATACCGCGGACAATCTGGCGGCAGGTATGAATGAAAAGGATGCCGCCTTTGCGGCAGGGAAAAAGGCAAATGAGGATGCCCGTATGGTGCTTCCCAATGCCTGCGATACCCGTATGATCGTGACGATGAATGCCCGTTCGCTGTATAACTTCTTCCGCCAGCGTTGCTGTAACCGCGCACAGTGGGAGATCCGTGCGGTGGCTTGCGAAATGCTTAAGCTGGTCAAGGCGGTAGCCCCTACGCTGTTCAAAAACGCAGGACCTGCCTGCGTCAAGGGCGCTTGCTCCGAGGGCTCGTATTCCTGCGGCGCGGCAAAACAGATGCGTGACTATTTCAAGTCACTGTAACATGGGGTACAGCTTATGAAAAAAACTCTGATCGTTCTTTTTCTTCTTGCGCTTTCGATCCTTGCGGTTTCCTGCGGTGCGCCCGCAGAAACAACGGGAAGCGACAGTGA
Source organism: Clostridia bacterium (assembly GCA_017453405.1). Classification (GTDB taxonomy): domain Bacteria; phylum Bacillota; class Clostridia; order Oscillospirales; family CAG-272; genus RGIG1993. The sequence continues at coordinate 2,110 of JAFTKF010000263.1, read as the reverse complement.
AACGACGAATACGCTTTCCACCACCACTGTTGAAACCACGGCAGAAGTCACCACGGAGGTGCAAATGGGACTGACCTCAAACGAAGCCATCAAGGCTTTGCGCGATGCGGTATGGGCTGACTATGTAGCATCCTTACCCGAAACTCGCGCGACGGAAATTCAGAAAAACAAGATCACGACCTTTACGGTACGCGGCAGAACGATGAAGGTGCAGACCCGCGTGATCGGAAGAGCGCCCGAGGGTGGCTATCCGATCTTTATCGTTTTGCACGGCGGCGGCTCCGACCCCACGGGCGAAATGAACGAATCGCAGTGGAGCGGTATGGCGGCGCGTTATGCCAATCTCATTTCCTGCCCCGGTATTTTTGTTTCCTGCCGTGCGATCGAGGACACGTGGAACTGTCACTCGGTGGACGGCTCGTATATGTTCTATGACCGCATCATTGAAAACTGCTCGCTCTTTTTGAACGGCAATCCCAACCGTGCCTATATCGTGGGCTACTCGGCAGGCGGAGACGGCGTTTATCAGATCGCGCCGCGTATGGCAGACCGCTTTGCCGCCGCCAATATGACGGCAGGGCATCCCAATGGGATCAGTATGGTGAATACCTATAACCTTCCCTTCTTTTTGCAGGTGGGTGAGCTTGACACGGCTTACAGCCGCAATACCGTAACGGTAGAATACAGCAATCTCCTTGATTCGCTTGCCTCGCAGTACGGCGGCGGTTATATTCACAGCGTGTTTGTACACGCAGGCAAGGAGCACGGCGTGGTGGGCGACAATGCCACCTCGGCACAGACGGTGGTGGACGATACCGCACTGTGGCTGAAATCGGGAGGCAGAAGCGGTGTCGGCGGCACGAAGAGCGCCACCACACACGCAGGTACACTGATGTCGGCATATACGCGTAACCCCCTTCCCACCCGTGTGCTGTGGGATCTTTCCTGCCGCACGCCTTCGGCGAGAAGGATCACATCCTTCTACTGGGTAGCCGCACCGCTCACCGTTCAGAACGGCATTCTCGATATCACTTATGACAAAGCCACCAATACCGTTCGCGTCAACAGCTGTACGGTCAATACCAAGGGCAAGTTTACGGTGTATCTGAACGAAGATATGGTGGATCTTTTCAAGGAAGTGACCTTTGATTACTGCGGAACGAAGACTTCCTTTATGCCCGTTTTGTCGGAAAAGGTGCTGGAAGACACCACCAAAGAGCGGGGCGACAAGAATTTCCAATTTGTTGCGAAATTCACCTTTACCACCGACGGCACGGTTTCCGTTGGCTAGTGAAAAAACATCCGCAATTCCCAAAGAAAGATTGGTTTTCGTGAACGAAAGTGATTTTCATAAACGAAAGCCGAGGTGATAACTATGGCAAAACAATTCATTCGCTTTTCCCTTTTGCTTCTGCTCCTGACCGTGACGCTGTTTGCGACAAGCGCGTGCGTGTTTGACTGCTTCGGTGTTATGACAACGGCGGAGGATACGACCACAAACGCACCGACTGTCACGACAGCGCCCGAGAGCACGACTGCCGAAACGACCAAGCCGCCGATCACGGCAGCACCCGTGACGACCGAGGAGGTATACCGTCCGGGTACACCCGGTCTTATTCTGGAATCGAGCGGTGACGGCACGGCAAAGGTGATGGGGATCACCGATAACGCCGCGACGACGATCGAGATTCCCGAATATACCACCGACGGCGACCGCGTGATTGAGATCGTTGCAGGCGCGTTTTCGCAAAACGCCGCTTTGGAGGAACTGATCCTTCCCAAAAATGTGTATAAGATCGGCGCGAATGCCTTTTTCGGCTGTGAAAAGCTGAAGAGCATCAGCTTTTCCGAAGGCTTGGATATCATCGGACTGAATGCCTTTTCGGGCTGTACCGCGCTGGAAACCCTGCATTTTCCCGCCTCACTTTCCGAGCTTGCGCCCGCTGCCTTTTCGGGCTGTACCGCGCTGAAGCATCTGACGGTTGCCGACGGCGGCAGTACCTTCCGTCACGAGGGCAATTGTCTGATTCAAAAAAACGGCAATGTGCTGGTGCTCGGCACGGCAGGCAGTAAGATCCCGAAGACGGTGGAAGCGATCGGGGAGCAGGCG
>JAFTKF010000025.1 GCA_017453405.1 Clostridia bacterium | reverse complement strand
GTGATCATATCGACGATGAGATCACGATGATGTTCGGTAACACCACATCCGCACTCGGGCGTGCGCTGGAGTCCTCGGTTTCGATCGATTCTTATGAAAAAACGCTTGGCAAGGAGCTTGCGAAAGCGATGGCAACGATGGAGCGCAGGGTGGTGTCAAAGGAGCTTGCCTCTACCTTTACCTGTGAAGATATGCGAGAGGGTGCTTTTTCGCAACTGATTGATGAAAGCCGTCTTGCGATTTCCGAAGATACCCTGCAAGAAGCGCTGGATTCATTTGCGATGGGGACGGGCATTTCCACGGTACTTGTGATCGATGATATGGCAGATGTACTGGATACATATATTCCGTTAGGCTCGTGGGCACTGTTTTTGTGCGGTGTTATCCTGATCGGCATTACTGTGTGGTTGATTATGCGTATCATCAAAGCCAAGCATCGATCCGGTCAATAAATACGGAAAGAAACCATCAATCATTTATACAAACGAGAATAGGGGCTGACTATGCTTCAGGATCTGCATTCACATACATACTATTCCTTTTGCGGAAAGGATACCCCCGAGGCAGTCGTCGAAGCGGCGATTGCGGGTGGAATCGAGCTTTTGGGCATTACCGATCACTGTCACGGAATCGGGAATGCACGGCTGGATGTGTTTTTTTCGCAAAGTAACACGCTTGGCAGGGAATACGGCAGAACCTTGCGACGCTATTTTGACCACATCAATCTGATTCGCGAAAAATATGCGGAGAAAATCAAGGTGGTGCGCGGCATTGAATTGACTCTTGCCGATCACAACGCAAGAACAGAATTTCCGCTTGGAGAAGACATATCTTATTTTGATTACTGTCTGATTGAAAATCCCGATCAGACGCCTGATATTGATATTTTCCGCTATCAGGAGGCGGTCAAGTGCCCGATGGGGGTCGCACATACCGATCTTTTTGCCTATGCTAAAGATAAGGGCGTCGAACCGTACCGTCTGTTTGGTGAAATGGCAAAGGCGGGGATCTTCTGGGAAATGAACGTAAGCTACGATTCGATCCATTCCTATCGGGAGCATCCGTATATGCTTCGCTTTTTTGAAGATCCCGAACAGCAGGCAATCGTGCGCGAATCGGGGCTCAGACTGAGTGTCGGATTTGACGGTCACCGTGTAGAAGATTATCTGCCCGAGCGAATCAAGGACTATTGCCGCAGTATTACAGCAATGGGAATCAAGCTTCAGTTCGAATGATAAATCCAAATGCAAAAACCATCCCTTCGATGAAAAAGGGATGGTTTTTTGTGATTATTTGATCAGCATAAAGGTAGCCACTTCAAAGGGCTTGAAGCTGTAGCAGATACTGCCGTCCACAATGGGAAGCTCGTATTTGACATCTTCGAGAATGTTGGTGCGGTATGCCTTTTTCACATCACTGCCGACATAGATTCTGGCATTGGTGCGCGTGCGTTCTGCTTCGTAGATACGTGCAACATACGCGCTCTTGACAAGCTCAGCGGGCTTGATTGCTTCCACGATCACGTTGTCGGCGTCAATGCCGAGGATCGGTGTGAAATCGTTCTTCAGGCATCCGTTTACCGAGACAGTGGGCATATTCAAAAGATATGCGGGCTTGACAACGCTGTTGACCGAGAAGGGAGCATTGTGAGGCAGGAAGGAATATGTCAGTTCGTGAACGCCCTTGTCAGCGGTGACATCGGGATGCGTACCGCCTCTGTGAAGCGTCAGGCGCATATTGGATCCTGCACAGTCCATACCGTATTTGCAGTCATTGAGAATGGCAACGCCATAGCGCGATTCCGAAAGGTCGCTCCACTTGTGGTTGCAGATCTCAAATTTTGCGATCTCGTAATTGTTGTTTTCGGTGGTGGGACGCTCCATATGACCGAACTGAATTTCGTTCTTGACGGTGAGCGAGTTGATATCCACATCAAAGCCGGTCTTAAGAAGGGTGTGCTTGTCGTTCCAATCGATTACGGTGTGGAAGTCTACCTTGGGCGAATCGGCATAGAAAATAATATCCTGTGTAAGGGTGGAGTAGGTGCCAACCTTAAAGCTTGCGCGGATGATAAAGGCAAGTGCGCCGTCAGAAACGACCTCAAACGAGAGAAGCTCTTTCTGCGGCAGTACCTTCAGCATCGTTTCATAGTCGATATCCCAGTTGTCCCAAGAATTCGGGACATCTTCGCCGGTATAGAAGGTGTTGAGCGGTTCTGCGCCTTCGCGGCGAAGCTCGCGTTCTGCTTCTTTATCAAAGAAGGAAGCAATGCTGCCGTTTTCATCGAATACAACCTTGGCAAAGGGCGTTTCCACCGTCTTGGCTTTGTATGCAAAGGGGGATACGCCTTCGTCAAAAGTGGAGGCGGTGGGATAAGAAACTGCGCTCATAGCATCAATCGCAACGCCGCCGATAAGAACTTTTTTCTCGCCCTTGAGATCGGTATAGCGTTGAACGATCGTGCCGACGGGATATACACCGTTATCGGTAGTTTCGATCACATCGTTACGGTCAAAGGAAGTGGTGTTGAAATAGGTCACGCCCTCGCCGTCGGTGAGCGTTGCGGCGGTTTTGTACGAGAGTGCATTAGCTTCTTCGATTACCGCAAGATTTTCGGCAACCGCTTTCTGCGTCACACCCGTGTAACAAGTGCCGGGCAGAATATCGTGGAACTGATT
>JAFTKF010000024.1 GCA_017453405.1 Clostridia bacterium | reverse complement strand
TGGTTGCGGAGGCAGGATTTGAACCTACAACCTTCGGGTTATGAGCCCGACGAGCTACCGGGTTGCTCCACTCCGCGATATGAAATTGGTGCCGGTGACCGGGGTCGAACCGGTACGGGATTGCTCCCACGGGATTTTAAGTCCCGGGCGTCTGCCTATTCCGCCACACCGGCATATTAGGTCACAGACATTGCAGTTTTCTCAACCGCTTGATTAGTATAGCACAGTTTTTTGGTTTTGTCAATACCTATTTTAAGAAAAGATAGAGAAATCGGCAAGAAAATCTCGGGAAAAGCAGTGCATTTTCGACAGAAAAGCCGCAAATATTGCCGAGAGAGTGACTGAAACGGTGGCGGCGCGCGGTCGGTGTGAGGACGGGCGGGGGAGGAGTGAGGTGAGGATAGGCGAGGGCAGGAGAGGAGAAGCGAGGAGAAGAGAGGGGAATGCGTTGATGCGCGGTCGATGCGGAGACGGGCGGGTGATGCGGCGGCGCGGGGTCGTTGCGGAGAGGAGCGAGGGATGCGGCGTCGTGCGGTCGGTGTGAGGATGGAAAGGTGGGGACTACTACCGTAAAAAAAGGACGGGATCTGACGAATAAAGCAAAGAGAAAAACACGGCTTTTATGCGTTTGCGCAAAAGCCGTGTTTGATTGCGGTTGAAAACGTGTAAAGGGAGCAGGTCGGTGCGGTTGGTGTGGCAGGATCGGGGGTCAGGCGATGGGGGTGAAGTCGCCGCCTGAGCCGTAGCGTTCAACGAAAGCGGGAATGAGGTCGAGGTTGGCTGCGACGATCAGCTTACCGTTTTCGTCGATGATGCCGTATTTTTCATTGATCATCACGATGATATAGCCGTCCGCAAAGGGCAGGGTGCAGTTCTGATAGCGTGTTTCGATGACGAGCTTTCCTTTTTCATTGATAAAGCCGTACCGTCCGCCCGATTTGACGGGTGCGATACCGTTGTGAAAGCTGCCTGCTTTTTCGAAGATCGGGTCAATGACCCATTCGCCCTTTTGATTGACATATCCGTATTTGCCGTCCTTGGCAACATAGGCAAGCTTTTCTCCTTCAAAAGGAGAGACGAGCGCAAAGGTCTCGTCGCCGATCGGCTCGCCCTTTTGGTTGATATAGAAGCAGGTATTGTCGCGCACCGCATAGGCGATGCCGTTTTCCTCAAAGCTTGACACATTGGTAAAGCTGTGTGCGATCATGGTATTGCCCTTTTGGTCGACATAGCCCCATTTGCCATCCTTTTTCACAGCGGCAAGTGAAGATACAAAGCTTTTGGCGTTGTCGTAATCAAAGGGGATCACCGTATTGCCCTCGCGGTCGATAAAGCCGTAGCGGTTTTCCTTTTGAGCAAGCGCCAGTCCGTTTTCGGCATAGGCATACAGGATGTCAAATTCCGATGCGACGGGTGTTTTGCCATCTGCTGTCAGACAGCCCCATTTGCCGTTTTCCTTCACGCGGAGATAGCCCGCCTTGTCAGGCTCAATGAGCGTTTCATAGCGGCATTCGGCAACAAGCGTTCCCTCGGTGTTGATACAGCCGTAGCGGTATTCGGGGGCTTCTTCGCTGCCGCCGGTGCGAATGCCCACGCGGGCATAGCCGTTTTTGGTGAATTCGCTTGCCGAATCGTAAAGAAGGTCGATGACAAGCTCTCCCTCGCGGTTGATATAGCCGTGCTTGCCGTTTTGTGTGACACGGGCAAGCGCTCCCTCACCAAAGCCGTATGCGATATCATAGGTAAGCTCGAGGACGGTATTGCCCTTTTGGTCGATGTAGCCCCATTTGCCGCCCAATGAGACGGGGGCGAGGGGTGCGTTTTGGAAAGAGAGCGCGCGATCGTAGGAAAAATTGATCACGGTGTTTCCTTTTTTGTCGATATAGCCCCATTTACCGCCCGATTTGACGGCGGCAAGTCCGTTTTCGGAAAAGTCGGCGGCATCCTCATATTGCGGTTCGATCACAAATTCGCCGCGTGTATTCAGAAAGCCGTATTTGCCGTTTTGTCGTGCGGCAAGAAGACCTTCCGAGAAAAGCGCGGGAGTGGTGTCATTTGCCCCATTGCAGGCAGCAAGTGTTGGCAATAGCAACAGAAGGGTGAGTAAGAGAATCAGACAGCGTTTCATCATAGCCTCGTTTGATAGTATTCTTTTCAGCCGTTGGCTGAGCCTTTGGCATACAGCTTGACGATCTCGCAAAGGATCGCGCTTTCTGCCTCCAGCCCTTCCTTTGTGATGTGCTCATACGGCCCGTGGAAGGCGTAGCCGCCCGTGCCGAGATTGGGGCAGGGCAGACCCATATAGGAAAGACGGGCACCGTCCGTACCGCCTCGGATCGGTTCAACGGTGGGAGTAACCCCCACGCGCTCGGCGGCAAGGCGCGCGTTTTCGATCAGGTGCATACAGGGGGCGATCATTTCCTTCATATTACGGTAGGAATCCTTCAGTGTCAGCGTGACACAGCCCTCGCCGTAACGGGCGTTCAGTGTTGTTACAACATCCGCAAGAAGCTGTTTACGGCGGTCAAAGGCATCAAAATCGTGGTCGCGTACGATATAATGCAGGGTTGCTTTTTCGACCGTGCCTTCGATATCGGTCAGGTGGAAAAAGCCCTCGTAGCCCTCGGTCTTGGACGGGATCTCGTCCTTGGGGAGCATGGCGGCAAGCTCGGTAGCGACGAGCGCGGCATTGACCATCGTATCCTTGGCATAGCCCGGATGTACGTTGACGCCCGTAACCGTAAAGCTTGCCGAGGCGGCGTTGAAATTCTCGTATTCCATACCGCCCTCTGCACCGCCGTCGACGGTGTAGGCAAAGTCAGCACCGAAGCCCTCGACATCAAAAAGATCGGCACCCGCGCCCACTTCCTCGTCGGGTGTGAAGGCGACAACGACCTTACCGTGGGGGATACTGCCTGCGAGCAGTGTTTCGGCAAGTGTCATAATTTCGGCAACGCCTGCCTTATCGTCAGCGCCCAAGAGGGTCGTGCCGTCGGTGGTGATCAGTGTTTTGCCGACAAGACCCGAAAGATGGGGAAACATCGCGGGGGAGAGGACTCTTCCGCTCGTGCCGAGCGGAATGTCGCCCCCTTGGTAGTCGGGGATGAGCTGCGGCGTAACGCCCTTGCCAGAGAAATCGGGCGAGGTGTCCATATGGGCAATGAAGCCGAGGGTGGGCTTGTCTTCATAGCCCTGTGTCGGGGGGATCTCGGCGTACACATAGCAGTGCTCGCTCATACGCACGTGATGCGCACCCAGCGCTTGCAGTTCGTCAAAGAGAAGACGCGCTAAATCAAACTGATTGGCTGAGCTGGGATGGGCTGTGCTTGTATCGTCGCTTCGGGTATCGATCGCGACATACGAAAGAAAACGTTCAAGAACGGTCATAGATTTACCTCACAGAAAACATTGCCTCTATTGTAGCACAGCTACCCTGACTTGTCAAGTCTTGAAGCGTGTGTCGGATCGGGGGATATTTGTGCAATTGTTTCAAAAATCTCGACAAAAAATCGCAAAATTTTGGAAAATTGGTTGACATTGTCGAAAAAAATGGTATAATCAAACTATCTCCATCCGACGGTCGGAAATATTTAAGAAGAAGGTTTACAGTATGACAAAAACACGGAAAATCGCGCTTCTCATCGCTATTGCCGTAATCCTTGCGCTTCTCGTTACGGTGATTGCCACCGATGGCGCGAACAAGGTCCTCACGTGTACCATTTGCCACGGTACGGGTCTTGACGC
>JAFTKF010000262.1 GCA_017453405.1 Clostridia bacterium | reverse complement strand
TTATGGTTGCTCAGGCGATTGGCAGATGGGGCAATTTCGTCAACGTGGAGGCATACGGCTCCGAAACCGATGCTTTGTGGCGAATGGGCATTCTGTCAGGCGGCAAGGAGATCTTCGTGCACCCCACCTTTTTGTATGAATCGCTTTGGAATCTTGTGGGCTTCGGGATGATCCTTCTTCTTTATTATAAGCTTCGCTTCCACCGCTTTGACGGGCAGATCATTCTCACCTACGTTGCGTGGTACGGGCTGGGCAGAATGTGGATCGAGGGGCTTCGTACCGACTCTCTGTATATCGGCACAAGCGGCATCCGCGTATCGCAGCTGATCGCCTTTCTCTGCTTTGTCTGGGGCACTGCCGCACTCATCTTTTTCCTCGTTCGCACAAAGACCCCAAAGCTTGCCACCTGCGTATATTACGAAGATGCCAAGCACTACAGTGATGGCTTGAAGCTGATCGAAACCTACGAGAAAAAACGCGAGGAAAAACGCCGCCTGAAAGAACAGACAAGAGAGAACAAACAAAAAAACAACAAGGAGAATGCAAGCTGAGAACAGCGCTTGCCGGTATTGACTATGTATACACTGATTGACGGAAAGGCTGTCAGCCAAAGCCGTCGGAACGCCATTGCCACCGAAGTTGCCAACCGCAAGGCAGAAGGACTTCCCGTACCCGGTCTTGCCGTCATTATCGTGGGAAACGATCCCGCCTCGCAGGTCTATGTAAGAAATAAGGAAAAGGCTTGCCTTGAAGTCGGCTTTCACTCAGAGCTGATCCGTCTGTCGGAAGAAACCGAGGAAGCCACCCTGCTCTCGGTCATTGACCGTCTGAATGGCGACCCTGCCATCCACGGCATTCTCGTACAGCTCCCCCTGCCGAAGCACCTCAGTGCCAAAACCGTCATTGCCCATATCGATCCCAAAAAGGATGTCGACGCCTTTCATACCGTCAATGTCGGAAAGATCATGCTGGGCGAGGATGGCTTCTCACCCTGCACCCCCGCAGGCATTATGACCCTGCTCTCTGCCTATGGCATCGATCCCGACGGCAAATCCTGCGTGGTCGTCGGCAGAAGCAATATCGTCGGTAAACCGATGGCAATGCTGCTTCTGCACCAAAACGCCACGGTCACGATCGCGCATTCCCACACAAAAGATCTTGCCGCAGTCACACGGACTGCCGACATTCTCGTCGTCGCGATCGGCAAAGCCAAATTCATTACCGAAGATATGGTCAAGGACGGTGCTTGCGTGATCGATGTCGGTATGAACCGCGATGAAAACGGAAAGCTCTGCGGCGATGTAGACTTTGAGCGGGTAGCCCCGAAAACCTCCTATATCACGCCCGTGCCCGGCGGCGTCGGTCCGATGACCATCACAACGCTTCTCGAAAACACTTTAAAAGCGGCACGCCTGTCATAAATCCTGTTATTTAAAATACCAAAAACGAGGCAGTACTACTGTTCCCTTGCGGACACAGCAACACTGCCTCGTTTTTATTCATTCTCATTCCGCGACGGTGATCATCAGATAGAGATCGGCAAATACCCGACAAACCGATTCGGTATGGTGGATCGCTTCGGGTGTCACCGTCACAAATGCCGTCAGCTTGCCCTCGCGCAGGGTATACACGGTGGATACGCTGTATTCTCCCAACGTGTAGGCGGCATACGCCCTCTCGACCTCGCGGCGAACGATCGCCTCTACCTCTGCCGTGTCCACCGAAAGCTTGTGAAAGCGCATATAGTTTTCACGTAGCACCGTAGTGCCTTTTATCACAAGAGAGCCCTTGACTTCATAATTTTCATCCACAGAAAAGCTTGCTGTCGCATAGCAGTCTGTCTCGGCGTTACCGATCACAAGACGGTAGGTGAGTGTATAACTGCCGATCCCATCCTCGGGTTGGATTTTTGTGCATTGCAAGCCCTCAAGATCATAGTAATACCGAAGCAACTCCTGTGCACGCGCAAACAGCGCTTCGGGATCGCGCGCGTCCACACCTTGAAACAGGGTATGCTCACGTATGGAAAGATACAGCGGCGTTTCGCTTGCAGCGTGCAAATGATAGCGCGAAATATTCGGGATCGATCCCGATTCAAAGATGACATACGCCCCCATATCATACGGGTATTCGGGAAAACGCGTCTCACCGTAAATGCGTGTCACATCGGTCTTTTGCGAAAAGATTTCCATCGTGAATTTACCCAAAAAGGCGGAGCATCCGTTTTGACGGATTATGAACTCCTCCGCTCCGTGCTCGGCATCGGGATAGTCGATGATCATTCCGACGGAGGTATCGAGCGCGTTTGTCTTCACCTTGATCAACTCATAGATCAGAACAGGCTCGGGGATTACCTCCTGCGCCGTGCTTTGCGGGGTGTCGGGTAAGGCGTCGACCACAGTTGTCAGAATACAGTGCCAATCCTTGCTTGTTTGCGGCGCGTCGGTCACGGGCGCATCGGTCGAGAGGGCGCATTGACACGCGGCAAAGAGACAGACGGCAAAAAGAAGCAGCGCCAAAAGAAGCAGTTTTTTCATACCTTCCTCCATTTGTTCCCGAGTTGGTGGATCGTTTCTTTTCATCCTCTATCACAGTTTTATCCCTTTTCCCGTTGCGTCGGGATCAAAAAAAGTTTAGAAAATTATCAAAATGTTATAATAATAACACTATATTTACAGATTGTTTACAAGATTTTTCAAAAAACTATTTACTTTTTTCCAAATCAGGTGTATAATAGTAGTTGGTAAATTGGGGTTGTATCCTCGGTATCAACATAGGTTTCGATTTTCGAACCATATTAAAAAGGAGAATTGTTATGCACTTTCTTGCAGTTAACCTTGACAACATAGGTTCTGTTATGTCCACCGTGTCTCTCGGCATCAATATCGCCGCACTTGCTCTGACGGTGCTCGGTATCCTGCTCGGCTTGAAGCGCGGTCTTGTTCACTCGGTGCTTCGTCTTGCCGCCGCAGTCGGCGCCGCACTGGTATCTCTGCTCGGCGCACGGATGCTGCGCGATTACGCCGCAACCTTCATTCAGGGCTTCTTGGATGGCTTTTTGAAAGACAATGCCACCGTACAGGAGCTGATCACAGCCAGCCCGACCGCTAAGGAACTGATCACAAGCCTCCCCGGTGCGCTCGCCGCTCCCCTTGTGTTCTTCGCACTCTTCCTGATTCTGAATCTCGTCTTCTACGGCATCTATAAGATCCTCAAAAAACTCACCGCCTTCACCAAGGAAGCGGCAAAGAAGACCGTTTTCGGCAAGCTTCAGATCGGCAGAATCCTCGGCGCATCGGTATCGCTTGTCGCAAGCTTTTTGATCGTCATTTGCATTCTCGCTCCCTTCTCGGGCTATCTTTCCCTTGCCGACGATGTTGTCAAGGAGCTTGAAAAGGTTGAGCTGGATGAGGATATGAACCAAACGATCGCAAGCGTTGACAAAAACGTGATCACACCGTTAACCGACAACACCGCCCTTACGGTTTCGGGCACGCTTCTCAACTCGATCGTATTTGAAACGGTCACTTCTTATGAAATGAACGGCAGCACCGTTGTGTGGAGCGAAGAAATCGCGTATCTTGCCAACACCTACACAACCGTCAAGCCCCTGATCGACGCGGAATTCGATCTTTCGCGATTCACCAAGACCGAGGCTGACGCCATTCGCGCCTTTGCCGCACACTTCAATGATTCCGAGCTTGTTCCCCATATCATTGCCGAGCTTCTTCCCGCTATGGCAACCAAGTGGAACAATGGCGAGACCTTCTGCGGCATTGAAAATCCTGCCGCCGCAACCCCCGAAATGCTCCATCCTCTGATGACCTCGCTCTTTGAGGTATTGGAAACCACCACGTACGAGACCCTTCCCGGTGACCTCACCACAATGGCTGAGCTGGTTGCCTCCCTTGCCGAAAGCGGCACGTTCGCAATGCTCGGCGGCAATGTCACCGCTAAGGACATCATTATGACCCTCTCTCAGCCCGGTCTTGTTTCGGGTCTGATCGACACCCTGTACGCCAACGAGCGTATGCAGCTTCTGGTTGCCGACATCGCCAACATCGGCTTTGAAGCCATCGGCGATTCGCTGGAGATTCCCTCTGACGACGAAGCTGTCCGTGCCTCCCTCTCGGTTGAACTGAACAACGCCGTCAAGGAAGCGGAAAAGATCGAATCTTATGACGACAGAGTTTCCGCCCTTTCCGACGATATCAATAACCTCTTCACCAAATACGGTATGGAATCCGATGCTTCTACCGCTCAGCTTTACGCGGAATGCATCGTCGGCATCGGCCCGATCACATCCGCCAACCCCGAATCGGTCGTTGTTGACTATTTCGATATCATCAGCGCCGCTCTCGGCGAAGAGCTTGCCTCGATGGCAACGGTTCGTCCCCTCTCCTCCGCAACCGAAAGCCCCATTAACGCCAAGGTAAAAGAGATCATCGCCGCCTACCTTGCCACCAACGGTACCGAAGGCATTCAGAAGTCGCTGGCACTTTCCAATCAGATCAACGGCAAGGAAGATCTCAAGCACGCCGTTGTCACGCTGGAAAAGGTTCGCCTCTCGGCTGACGATATGATCAATATGTCCCCCGAAGCCCTTGCCGTACAGTCGAAATCGCTTGAAAAGATCGTCACGGTCCTTGCCGATGTGATCGAAGTCAAGGACGACGGCAGCTTCAATGTCGATGTAACCAAGCTTGACACCGATGCCCTTGCCGAATCGCTTGCCGACCTCGGCAGCACCGCCAAGGATGAAAACGGTGAAGCTGTCAACAATCTTGCCAACGCTATGACAGGCGTCGTCAAGTACTCGCTCTATAAGGTCGGTATCGATGCCGGTGCCGCCAACAATCTCGTTGACCATATGACCGAGCCCACGCCTGAAGGCGAAGAAAAGAAGAATCCCATTTCCTCTGCCGTTGCCGTACTTGACATCGTTCAGAACTCCAAGGAATCGACCCCCGAGGATATGAAGGCACACGTGACCGAGCTGATCAAGAATCTCGATCCCACCACTGCCAAGGTTCTTTCGGACTGCATTTCGGTCAACCTCATCAACTCCTTCGCGCCCAACGCTATGGAACCTGCCAGAACCAACGCGCTGATCGTTGTCATCAAGGATATGATCGCGAACTTTGGCGAAGCGGCAGATGAGCTTTCCGAAGAACAGCTTGATGCCGAAACCGCTTACCTCCAGACCATTTTCGAGCTGGCTGTTAACGCTTCCACCGACACCGATGCCGTTCTCTTCAAGAGCGCAACCTATCCCGCATCGAAGCTGGATATGACCGCCGCTGAATTCCTTGCAAGCATCGAGCACTCCACCGTCATTGCCGAAACCTTTACCGAGGAAAAGGAAAATCTGAAGCTCGCCGTCAATAACACGATGGCAGCCCCCGACAAGGCAGAGTTGCTTGCGGCGATCCAACAGGATGCCAACCTCAGCGACGATCTGAAGGCGACTCTCGTATACGTTTTCTGCCTCGAAGCTTCGGCTGAATAAACCAACACAAAAAACCGTCAAAAATCACAAAAATTTTAAGGGGAATTTGTCAAAAACCACTTGACAAACTCCCCTTTCTTCTGTATAATACAAAGTGCCGCATAATGTCGTGGCCCGAAAAAAGGTTCAAACCTTGCCCGACTTAGCGAGTCTTGCATCCTATGATGCTCTATGAAAGTGAGGTGCTTTTCGTGTACGCAATCATTGTAACGGGCGGAAAGCAGTACAAAGTCAGCGAAGGCGATATCGTCTTCATCGAAAAACTTGAAGCTGCAGAAGGCGAAACCGTGACCTTTGACCAGGTTCTCTCCGTATCGAAGGAGGATGGCGACTTTACTGTCGGCGCTCCCTTTGTTGCCGGTGCTACCGTAACTGCCAATGTCGTTAAGAACGGCAAGGGTAAGAAGATCTATGTTATGAAGTACAAGGCAAAGAAGAACGAGAAGAAGAAGATCGGTCACAGACAGCCTTATACCAAGGTTCAGATCCAGACCATTTCCCTGTAAGATATGACGAAATTCGTTTTTTACAAACGGGACGGCGTTTATTACGGCTTCCGCGAAAGCGGTCACACGGGCTTCGGCGAAGAGGGTGACGATATCCTCTGTGCGGCGCTTTCGGCTATGACGATGCTTCTGATCAACGCCATCGAGGTTTCCTATGCCTCGGACGTCGAGTATACGATCGACGATGACTCAGCCGACATTACGTTTTTCGCAAGAGGCGCTCTTGACGAGTTCGAACAGGACGAGAAAAAGCGCTATGCGGTAAGAGGTGCTATGTACGCCTTCTATCTGCAGATCAACGATCTCTTGGAAGAATATTACGACTATATTGATGTCAGCGAAGTCGAAGAATAAGGAATATTACGTAACGGAGGTAATACTGGTATGTTGAGAATCAGTTTGCAATTCTTTGCCCACAAAAAAGGTGTGGGTTCGACAAAGAACGGCAGAGACAGTGAATCGAAGCGCCTTGGTGTCAAGAAAGCTGACGGTGCATCTGTACTTGCGGGCAATATCATCGTAAGACAGAGAGGCACGCACATCCACCCCGGCAAGAATGTCGGTATCGGTAAGGATGATACTCTCTTTGCTCTGGTTGACGGAACCGTTAAGTTTGAGCACGCTACGAAGGACAGAAAGCGCGTAAGCGTTTATCCTGCTGAATAAGCTTCACTGCTTTTGCAGTCGACAATAAAAACCGCAGTCATCAGGCTGCGGTTTTTATTTTGGTATAAATCACGCAGAACGGTCAATACTAACATTGCCCAAATCAAGGCAATATGAATACGAAAGGATGCTTTTTCATGAAAGACACCTCCTGCACCAACGCAAACCACGCGATCGAATGCACCGTCAAGGAGTGCAAGCACCACTGCTCCGGCGAAAACTATTGCTCGCTCAACAAGATCCGTGTCGGCACACACGAAACCAATCCCACCAAGCCCGACTGCACCGACTGCAACTCGTTCCAGGTCAAGTAAAAAAATCCGTATCGGCTTCAAAACGCCGATACGGATTTTTTTAAAGTGCCGCGATCAGTGATACGGCAAACAAAAGAAGATGCACGATAAACGCAAGCGGTACGAGAATGATAAACTTGATATGCTTGGTCTTGTGACGGAAGCCGTACATACCGACAAGTGCACCGATCGAACCAAACGCCCACGCCAGCGCAATGAGAGTCGCCTCAGGGGTGCGCCAAGTGCCTTTTTTCGCCTTTTGTTTATCGGCGTAATAGGCAACGAGCGATACGAGATTCATCACCAGAAGAAGGGCGATCGGAACAAGAGGATAGTCGAGAAAAAACCGACCGATTGCTTCAAAAATTGCCATACTTTTCTCCTTTATATAATGAATTATATAATAAAGCCAAGCTTTTTGTAAACCTTGCGCAGGGTCTTCATGGCGAGATAGGATGCGTGCTCAGCACCCTCCTTCATCAGGGTCTCAAGATAGCCCTTATCTGCCATCAGGCGGCTGAATTTCGCCTGCAAGGGAGCAAGACCATCGGCAACCGTTTCGCCGACTGCCATCTTGAAATCGCCATAGCCCTTGCCGGCAAATTCCGCTTCGATCTCTTCGTGGGTCTTACCCGTGAAGCAGGAATAGATGTTCATCAGATTGTTGATGCCGTGTTTTCCCTCGGCATAGCAAACGACGGTATCCGAGTCGGTCACCGCACGCTTGAACTTCTTCAAAAGCTCCTGACGGCTGTCGAGAATTCTGACCGAACCGAAATCGGTATCGCTCTTCGACATCTTCTTTTCAGGCTCGGACAGCGACATGATCTTTGCCCCTGCCTTGGGAATAAAGCCCTCGGGTACTTTGAAAACATTGCCGTAAATGCCGTTGAAGCGGTTGGCAATATCACGCGAAAGCTCCAGATGCTGCTTCTGATCCTGACCCACAGGCACAAGATCGGTCTGATACAGAAGAATATCTGCCGCCATCAGTGCGGGATAAGTAAACAGACCCGCGTTGACATTGTCGGCGTTTTTGGCGCTCTTGTCCTTGAACTGCGTCATACGCGAAAGCTCGCCAAACATTGTGTAGCAGTCGAGCACCCAACCAAGCTGCGCGTGCTGGGGAACGTGCGACTGTACAAAGAGCGTGCATTTCTTGGGGTCGATGCCGGCGGCAAGATAGAGTGCTAACAGCTCATAGGTGTTCTTGCGAAGCTCTGCGGGGACTTGACGAACCGTGATGGCATGCATATCCACCACACAGTAAATGCAGTCATAGGTATCCTGAAAGCCGATCCAGTTTTTGATCGCGCCGAGATAGTTACCGAGCGTCAGGTTTCCGCTCGGCTGAATGCCCGAAAAGATCGTGGGCTTTTTTACCTGTTCATTGGGAGTTATGATCACTTCTGCCATGAGAATTACCCTTTCTTATTTCACTTCCGCGAGCATTTCCTTTACCAGCTCGCCGAGAATCTTCACGCCCTTTACAATCTCTTCTTCCGTCGGTGTCGCATAGGTTAGGCGGAAGGAATGCGAAACACCGCGATCATCGGGATCGAAGGCTGTACCCGGTACGACCGCCACAAAGCGCTCTAAAGCACGCTTGACAAAGGCGGAAAGCTCAATTTCCTCGGGCAAGGTGCACCACAGGAACAAACCGCCCTCGGGGCGCGTAAAGGATACGCAGTCAGGCATATAGGTTTCAAGTGATGTCACCATCAATTCAGATTTTTTCTTATACAGCGCGCGGATTGAAGCAATATGCATATCGAGATCGTAGCGCGTGACAAACGCGTGACAAAGCATCTGGAAAAACTGATTGGTGTGAACATCCTCCACCTGCTTTGCGACTACAAGCTTCTGCGCGATCGCATCGGGAGCGGATACAAAGCCCACACGCATGCCGGCGGAAAGCACTTTGGAGAAAGAACCGCAGTACACCACGATACCGTCGGTATCCATACTCTTGATGGTAGGAAGCTCCTCACCCGCAAAACGAAGCTCGCCGTAGGGGTTGTCTTCTAAGATCACCAAAGAATACTTCTTGGCAATTTCATAGATCGCGCGTCTTTTTTCAAGGGATGTCGTAATACCCGCGGGATTGTGAAAGGTAGGAATCACATAAAGCAGCTTGGCACGGGGATTTTGGCGGCAAGCCTCCTCCAGTGCCTCGATATTCATACCGTCCTCCTCCATATCCACGCCCACAAGACGGGCGCCGTTGGAGCGGAAGGCATTGAGTGCGCCGATGAACGAGGGATTTTCACAAATCACAACATCCCCTTCGTTGCACATCACCTTGCAGGTCAGCTCAAGACCCTGCTGACCGCCCGATACGACTAAAGTGGTATTGCCGTTCTTGTCACAGCCAAAGCGTTCGGCAAGACGCTCGGTCAAAAACTCGCGAAGCGGAGGAAAGCCTTCGGTAATGCCGTATTGCAACGCTTTTGCGGCATCCTTGGCAAAGATATCCCCTGCCAGTGTGCCAAACGCCTCGGCAGGAAAGCTTTCTGCCGCAGGATTCCCTGCCGCAAACGCAATAATGCGCGGATCGGTCAGGCTTTTGAAGATCTCACGAATCGCGGAGGGCTTCATATTTTTTAATTTATCGGAAACAGAATATTCCATTCAGATCATCGCCTTTCTTTTATGCGGAGTCAATATATCGCTATTTTATCATTTTTTATGGCACAATGCAAGAGTAAACACAAAAAAAGAGTTGATTTCATAAAAAAAATGTGATAAGATAAAGGGTAAGAGATCAAACGAAAGGCATACCCCTATGACAGACAAAAAGAATACCGCAAAAGAAACCGCCGATGCCGTTCGCTTCCGTCAGGAAACGAGAGGCGACGAAAAACCGCAAAACGAGGAATACACCCCCGAGGAAAAGGATCTTTCCTATGTGGATCGCGAAGACCGCCTGAGTATCGGCAAGATCATCAAATACATCGCCATCGGACTGATGGTGTTGATGTTCGCCGTTTTGTTCTACCGCATTTTCGCCCAGAAGAAGGATTATTCCGACTATTTCGTCTGGACAGCCGATGCCGTTGCGGCATATGAAGAAAAAAAGGAGCTCACCGCGTGGATTCAGAATATGTCAAGCTATCAGCTTACCCTCGCACGCGATGAAAACAATATTCCCACCGATACCCTGACCTTTACCTATTACCCCTACAGCGACCCCGATCCCAACGAAAAAGGCGAGGATTTTGAGGCGTGCTTTATGGTCAGCAAGCCGATGTATATCGAAGAAACCAAGGAATTCCTCATTACCTTCCGTGTCAACCGCACGGCAGGCGATCATCTCAAGAAGCATTATTCGCTGGATCATTCACCCGCCGGTGATGTGTACCGCTTCTCTCTCTCCGACGGCGCTGTGCGCTATACCGATTACGACTATATCACCTTCTCGGAAAATAACTACTATTACTACCGCCTCGTTTTCCACAATGTGGACTATCACTATGTGACGGGCTATCAGAACATCAAGCAAACCGACATCACCGCCCTTGACCTTTCGGTTTACTATCTTTACAAATTCAACGAAAACAGCCCGATCGACTCGATCACCGTTGCCAACAGCTATTGCCCGATCGAGCGCTATGACATCGACGACGCATTGCCCGCCGTCAAAACGCCCGACCTCAAAGCCTCGCCCGTCTGGAACGAGGACGAAGACTGATCAAAAAGGAAGAACCATATGAAATTATCACCCAAGGAAACTACCCTCGCTTACCGTTGCCCGCACTGCGGTGCTACCGTTTTCAGCATCGTCGGCATTTTCGCCCTGTCGGGCGATATGCTGAAGCTTCGTTGCTCCTGCGGCAAAAGCGAAACCGTTTTGACCTATACCTCCGACCGCAAGCTTCGCCTGTCCGTGCCCTGCATCGCCTGTCCCAAACCCCACTATTTCACGCTCGGGCAGAACACCTTCTTCTCCCGTGAGGAGGGCGTGTTCCGCCTTCCCTGCTCCTACACCGGCATTGATGTCTGCTTCATTGGAAAACAAGAAGCGGTAATGGCAGCGGTAGAGGAATCCAACGAAGCACTGCTGAAGCTTCTGAGCGACGCGGGAATGGAAGATATTGCCCGTATGCGCGGCGAAGAGGAAGAAGATGACCTGCGCTCGGAAAACCCTTTGCTGGACGATGTGGTGCAGTACACCCTGCGTGCCTTGGAAAGCGATGAAGCGATTCACTGTCACTGTACCGAGCAAGGCGAAAAGGGCGCGTATGCCTACCGTATCCATCACGGCAGAGTGACGGTTGAATGCGAAAAATGCGGCGCTATGGCAGTTCATCCGATGGCAGGCGTAAACTCTGCCGACGATTTTCTGGCATTGACCGAGCTGAAGCTGGATTAAAAAATCTGTCACCAAATGAACGGCGCTTCATAGAATAATAGAGGAAGGGCGAAACCCACTTCCCTTTCCGATATTCTCTGAACGGAGGTTCTGTATGAATTGTTTTTGCCGTTTGTTTGACGATAGCACCCTTTGGCTCATTATCATCGCTGTGATCCTTCTGTCCCTGTTCTGCAACAACGGATACGGCGTCAGCACGAATAACGGTTGCGGCTGCGGCTGCGGTTGCAACTAATCGCTCACTTTATTGACCTTTTGGCTATCTGCCCCCGTGGCAGATAGCCATTTTTCGTGCGAAATGACGAAAGGGCGCTTTTTTCATAAAAAAACGAAAAAACCCTTGATTTTTTTGCCATTTTGTATTATGATATATCTGTATGTGATGAATTACCATCAGGAATAATAAAATATATCAATGTGTCCGAAGAGGCAAGCCATTCTTCGGATTCGCTGTAAAAGGAGATTCACTATGTCTAACTTCAAGAAGATTGCCGTTCTCACTTCGGGTGGCGACGCCCCCGGTATGAATGCGGTCATCCGCTCCGTAACGCGCTATGCTCTTGCGAACAATGTCGACGTATACGGTGTATATGAAGGGTATAAAGGTCTTATGGCGGGTAATTTGCGCCCCTTCAAGGAGCGTGATGTATCCAACATCATTACACGCGGCGGCACAATGCTCTACTCCGCAAGAAGCGAAGAGTTCCGCTATGAAGAAGGCTTGCAGAAGGCAATCAAAACCTGTCGTGACAATGGCATCGACGGTCTTGTTGCAATCGGCGGCGACGGTACCTTCCGCGGTGCAACCGACCTCAGCATCAGAGGACTTCCCTGCATCGGCATTCCCGCAACCATTGATAACGATATTTCGGCAACCGATTACACCATCGGTTGTGATACCGCAATGAATACCACCATTCAGATGGTCGACCGTCTGCGTGACACTTGCGAATCGCACGCACGCTGTAATGTGGTCGAGGTAATGGGCCGTCACGCAGGCTATATTGCACTGCACGCCGGTATCGCTGTCGGTGCTTCTGCCGTTCTCATTCCCGAATTTGCCTTCAATGAAGATCAGATCGTAGAAAAGCTCCTTGTTTCGAAGGACTACGGCAAGCGTAACTTCATCATTCTCATTTCCGAAGGTCTCGGCGATTACGGCGAAGACTTCACCAAGAGAATCGAAGCGCGCACCAAGATCGAAGCACGCTTTGCCCGTCTTGCTCACGTTGTCAGAGGTGGCTCGCCCACACTGCGCGACAGAGTGACAGGCTCTGAAATGGGTGTGGAA
Organism: Clostridia bacterium; assembly: GCA_017453405.1. Taxonomy (GTDB): domain Bacteria; phylum Bacillota; class Clostridia; order Oscillospirales; family CAG-272; genus RGIG1993. The sequence continues at coordinate 5,832 of JAFTKF010000262.1, read as the reverse complement.
GCCGTTAAGCTTCTCCTTGCCGGCAAGAGCAACCGCGTTGTCTGCCTGAGAGACAATAAGATCACCGATCTTGATATCACCTACGCCCTCACGCTCGACAGAATGTACAAGGGCAAGATGAAGCCCGAAGAGCTTGCGCCCTATTCGGAAGAACAAGTCGAAGCTATGCGCACCTACTGCGCACAAAAACGCGCCGACCTCGAACGCTACTACAAGATCTCGATGGACATTTCGAAATAAAAAACACGCCCGAGAGCGGCATAGCCAAACGCTATGCCGCTCTTTTTTTGCCTTTTTTGAGATGCTATTGCTGCATCGCGCGGAGACTAAAATAATCAAAAATATGTAAAATTCTAAAGATTTTCTTGATTTATCGAAAGATTTTTGATATACTTGTCTTGATTATAATGGGTGTATATCCATTGTTGTCGTTAGTCTCAAACAAATAAAACAAGGAGGAAAAACGAAAATGACTAACAAGAAAAACACCCGTCGTGCGCTTTTGGCGTCCTTGATGGCACTGCTTTTGTGCTTCAGCTCGCTGATGGGTACGACCTATGCGTGGTTCACCGACTCGGTCACGAGCGCGAACAACGTGATTCAGTCGGGTAATCTCGATGTCGAGCTGTATTATCAGGTCGAAGGTCAGACCGACTGGACGAAGGTAACAGCAGAAACCAACATTTTCAAAGAGAACGCTCTTTGGGAACCCGGACACACCGAGGTTGTTAAGCTGAAGGTTGTCAACGAAGGCACACTTGCGCTGAAGTATCAGCTCGGCGTGAAGGTAGCAAATGAGATCGGCTCTGTCAACGCTGAAGGTAACCCCTTCAAGGTTTCCGATTTCATTAAGTACGGTGTCGTTGAGGGCGAAAAGACTTTCACCCGTGATACCGCGATTGCGGCAGTCGATGCCACCGCAAAGAAGCTGAACGAGGCTTACAATACCGGCACGCAGACGCTTTCTCCCAAGGCGGAATCGATCGTGACAATGGTTGTCTATATGCCCACCACGGTCGGCAACGAGGCAAACTATGACAAAAACTATCCCGCTCCTGTCATCAACCTCGGTCTTTCGCTCTATGCAACGCAGATGGCCAATGAAGAGGACAGCTTTGACAAAACCTACGATACCGAAGCTACCTTCCTGAATCGCGATGCCGAAGGCGCATGGCTGATCAACAACATCGATGAGCTGTATTACTTCGCGGCCAACGTTAACAGCGGCAACGACTATTACGGCGAAACGGTCAAGTTAACTGCTGATATCGACCTTGCGGGTTATATCTGGACTCCCATCGGTCTCGGTGATGTCGACGGTGAATGGATCGGCTTCAACGGTTCTTTTGACGGTCAGAACCATACCGTCTCCAACCTCAAGGTAACAAAGAGCGGCGGTTGGAACGGCTTGTTCGGTCTCGTTGGCAGAGGCACTTCCAGAACAACGGAAGTCATCTCCAATCTCACTGTAAAGAACGTGACCATCGAAGGTACTAACCGTATGACCGGTGGTATCGTCGGTCAAATGTACGGTAATATCGAAAATTGCCATGTCGAGAATGTAACCATTAGCGCAATTCCCAACGCAACCGCAACGGGATACGACAACGGCGACAAGATCGGCGGTATCGTCGGCTGGCACGGCGACAACGGTAATAACCATTATATCAAGAACTGCACCGCAACGAATGTAACACTGAAAGCATACCGCGATGTAGGCGGCATTACCGGCTATATCGGTTCTTCTTCTATCGTCGAGAACTGTGAGGTTGATACCGTTTCCATCACCGTGGATCAGGAAACCAACCACTACGGCGCAAAGGATGCCAACGCAGGCGCGATCGTCGGTAGAATCTATAAAGAGCCCGTAACGGTTCAAAACAATACCGAAGTCAATGTGACGATCGTTGACCCTACCCAGGCAAAGCCTTGGGAGGATCATTTTGTTGCCACTGAGGACATTACCCGTGAGAATATGATCGCCAAAGACTATGTGGAGATCTGCCACAACGGCGGCAACCTCACATTCAACAATGTAACCTTCAAGAACGGCTTGACGATCTACACAAACAACGTAAACAATACCGGAACGATCACGTTGAAGAATTGTACCATTTACCTCAACAACGGTTCGGGCGACCCCGATTACACTTCGAATACCCAATATAAATCCGGATACGGTCTGAATCTGAATCTCGCCAACGGCTCGGATCTCACGTTTGTTTTTGAAAACTGCACATTCACCGCAGCGGCTGATTATGCCTATAATGGATCTAACAGCTACAACGTATACATTGGCGGTGGCTACAGTGCCGAAAGCATTACCTTCACCGGCTGTACTTTTGAAAACTCCGGCAAGCACGCCATCGGCTGCTCTGCTGAAGGTGATAGCCAGTACTATGCCTTGACGGTTACCGGTTGTAATTTCAAGAGCTGGAACAACGATCCCACTATCACCAACGGCGCCGCTATCAGAGGTAATCTCCCCTACGGATCTTTCGCCGCATCAATCAATATCAGCGGCAATACCTATGGCGATAACAACAACAGTACACAAAAAACCGTTGCCATCGATAGCTGGACCGGTTCTTGGAACTGATCCCCTATCCGCATAACACCAATCAAAAAAGACATCCGCTCGGATGTCTTTTTTGATTGCTGTTCAAAGTGTTTCCGTAAGCTTCTTTCTTCGAACCCCATTCTTGACAAACACGAAAAGATGTGCTATCATAAAGAAAAGTAACAATGCGAGGACAAGCCTGATGTTAACCAAAACCTACTCTGCCGCTTTGTTCGGTGTTGACGGTATTTTAGTCACGATCGAAACCAAATTTGACGATAAGCTTCCGAAATACGAGGTGGTCGGTCTTCCTGACAATTCGGTCAAGGAATCCAACGAACGCATTTACAGTGCGATCGTATCAAGCGGGCTGAAATTCCCCTACGGTGCGATCGTCATCAATTTAGCCCCTGCCGATATCAAGAAAACAGGCTCGGCATTTGATCTTGCGATGCTTGTCGGCATTCTGTCGGCAGGCAGGGTAATCAAGGGGGATGTATCGGATAAATGCTTTATCGGCGAGCTTTCCCTTTCAGGCGAGGTCAGAGGGGTCAGAGGGGTACTTTGTATGTGCATTGCCGCCGCGCGAAGCGGCATCAAAAAGGTCTATGTTCCCGCCGAAAATGCCGCAGAAGCCTCTGCCGTTGCAGGAATTGAGGTCTATGCCATCAAGACGGTATCGGAGCTTGTCTCACAGCTGAATGGCTTTGTGGAGGTAGCCCCCGTCACATTCGATCAAAACGCCTTGCGTGCCGCCGCGCGAAGCGGTCCGGACTTTGCCGATGTCAAAGGACAGGAGCGCGCCAAGCGCGCGATCGAGATCGCCGCGGCAGGCGGACACAACATTCTCCTGATCGGTCCTCCCGGTACGGGCAAATCGATGCTTGCTAAACGCATTCCCTCGATCCTGCCCGAAATGACCTTTGGCGAATCTCTTGAAACCACACAGATCCATTCGATCGCGGGCACGCTTCCCGCAGGGCAGTCGCTGATCACCAACCGCCCCTTCCGCTCGCCGCATCACACGATGTCCTCTGCCGCCCTTTCGGGTGGCGGATCGATCCCGATCCCCGGCGAAGTCTCGCTGGCACATAACGGCGTGCTCTTTCTCGATGAATTGCCCGAATTCTCCAAGTCTGTCACCGAAACCCTGCGCCAACCGCTGGAAGACGGTGCGATCACGATCAGCCGCGCAATGGGCAGATTCCGCTTCCCGTCAAGCTTTATGCTGGTCTGTGCGATGAACCCCTGCCGTTGCGGCTATTTCGGTCATCCCACCCGTCCCTGCACCTGCAAGCCGCTTGACATCAAAAAATATATGTCCAAGATCTCAGGTCCTCTGCTTGACCGTATTGATATCCAGATCGAAGTGCCTTCCCTTTCCTTTGACGATCTTGCCGATACCACACCTGCCGAAAGCTCTGCCGTCATTCGCGAGCGTGTCAACCGCGCACGCGCTTTTTCGCGCGAACGCTTTCAAAAGGATGGGCTTTCGCTCTTTTCCAACAGCGCAATGCAAGCCCCCGAGATCCGCAAGTACTGTGCCCTTGATCCCGATGCCGCCGCCCTCTTACGCGCCGCCTTCGATGCTATGGGGCTGTCCGCCCGCGGACACGACAGAATTTTGCGTGTCGCCCGAACGATCGCCGATCTCGCAGGCAGTGAAAATATCACCGCCTCCCATATTGCCGAAGCCATCCAGCTGCGCTCTCTCGATCGAAAATATTGGTAAATCAACCACTCCCCGTGAAAAGCAAGTATGCTTTTCACGGGGGTTTTTCTATGTATGAAAGAAATGAAACCGTATACACTGTAAAAAAAGAAAGGACTGTGAATCCATGAACACAACTACGCTATCACAAAAGCACTTGAAAGCCTTTGAAGGCTTTATGCTGGAGCGCGAACTTTCTTGCCGTACAAGAATGCAGTATCTTCGCGCTGTTTCGCGACTTCTTGCGCAAACCAATACCGCAATCCCCGACCGCGTGGCGATACTCACGTATAAGGACGAGCTGCTTAACACCTACACCGTTACCAGTGCCAATGCGATCATTGCCGCTTGGAATTTGTTTTTTCGGTTTATCAAACGCGAGGATCTGTGCGTACGGCAGTATCGGATACAGCGAAAGATCTTCTGCCGAAGCGAAGAGGAACTGAGCAAAGCGGAATATCAACGGCTCGTACAGGCGGCTGAACAAAAGAGAAATAAACGCTTGGCATTGATTCTCGAAACACTGTGCGCAAGCGGCATCCGTGTCAGCGAGCTTGCGGCAATCACCGTAGAAGCGGCACGGGAGGGTTTTGCTACCATATCCTGCAAGGGTAAAACCCGTGTCATTGTCATCGTCAAAAAACTCAGGAATAAACTGCTGTGTTATGCCAAAGCACGCGGTATTGAAAGCGGTGTGATCTTTCGCACCCATAGCGGAAAAGCCCTTGACAGGTCAAACATCTGGCGCGAAATGAAAGCGCTCTGCCACATGGCAAAGGTATCGCCCAAAAAAGTGTTTCCGCATAATCTGCGCCATCTCTTTGCCCGTCTGTTTTACGCAGTGGATAAGGATATTTCAAAGCTTGCCGATATTCTCGGTCACAGCAGTATCAATACCACACGGATCTATATCATTTCCAGCGGCAAAGAACACCGCCGCCGTATGGAACAACTTCACTTGATCCTATAAAAAAAGACGGCTCAAAGCCGCCATATCACATAATGTGTATTATGTTGTAAAGGACGAAAATAACACGTTCCTTTTTTTGTATTTTAGCATGAATTTCATATAAATGCAATACATTTTCTTGAAATTCTCCCTGACATTTTGAAAAATAACATAACAAAAGAAGCCTTTTCAACATAAAAATTTTTCTTTATCATAAAAGGCTTTTTCGTTATGCCTATTTTTATAAACCGCAAAGCAAACACAGCTCTCCGCTTGTTTCGCGATGCGTTTTTTTTGATGCCGCTACAACATAATACACATTATGTCGTAGCGTGGCATATGCCGCATTACATAGTTAGTCGCATTCAAAAAATCATTTTAAGGAGGAAATCATTATGACTAACAAAAACTTGCGCCGCGCGTTTCTCGCATCCTTGATGGCGTTGATGCTCTGCATCAGCTCGCTTCTCGGTACGACATACGCGTGGTTCACCGACTCAGTTACCTCAAGCGGTAACAAAATCGTCGCAGGTTCCTTGAAGATTGACCTTGAGCTTCTTGATGACGGCTCTTGGGTATCGATCAAGGATTCCGAAAAGGCGATCTTCGACT
>JAFTKF010000261.1 GCA_017453405.1 Clostridia bacterium | reverse complement strand
CAATTCAACGGCAGCAAGCGGTACGGGAGTGAGTGTCAGTGGCGGCACACTCTATGTCTACAGCGGCGGCGACGGTATCGATGCCAACAGTCGTTCGTCATATACCGGAATCGTTTTTTCGGGCGGTCACTCGGTGATCGTTGCAACATCGGGCGGTAATTCGGCGATCGATACGGAACAGGGTTATCAGTATACCGACGGTTATGTGATCGCTATGATGCCTTCGGGCGGTATGACAAGCGAAGCCACACACTGTCAGAATTTTTCAAGTGTCGGTGTCAGTCGATCGGTATCGGTTTCTTCGGGCGATTATGTCAGTGTTACGATCGAATCCGAGGCGCTTGCCGTGATCCGAATGCCATCCTCGCTTTCGGGAAGAATTATCGTTTTGGGAAGTACCGAAGTTACGGTGACAACCGAGAGCAGCGTATCGGTTACCGCGGATGAAAACGGAGTTTGGTGGAAATAGCAAAACGCGGAAGGCTTTCTTCCGCGTTTTTAACTTCTGTTCTGAAGTCCACAACATAATCAGTATATCATAAAGCAAGCGAATTGTAAAGAGGTTTTCGTGAATTGTGTTCAAATTCTCTGTTATATACAAAAAAATATTGTTAACTTTTTACAAAATACCAATTGATTTTAGCGTTTCTTTCTGCTATAATACAAGTGAACTTAAGGAGGATTAGTCCAATGGAAAAGTAAAGCATAGTTAAAAGTGATGAACTGATCTGACGGTTGGTCAAAAACACGGCGGTGATACGCTTCATATAGATTGGTAGGTTATCTATTATTTTGAATTCATTCGACCAAGCCGCTGAGAAGAACTCCTTTTACAGTTCACGCATTCGCCTTTTTGTGAAAGACACACTAAAAAAACAAACGGTATTCTCGTTAGAGAAATGAAAAAATGATGTGTTTTCTGTAATGTGTTATGACGGACAGAAGGTAGATATCGAAAGAGAGGTATACCAAATGATGTTAGATACTAAGAGCGATCAGAAATGACCCTTGATTGTAGTGTAAAGAAACTGCAATCAAGGGTCATTTCGATTTTTTTATAGACAATAACGAAAGAAGTATGCATGGGTGTTATGCTTTGGTTTGCAGAATCATAGTTGACACCTTTTTGAATTCTTCTTTGTTGATACATATTTCGGGGTCGTTCTCTTCAAGACGCGTAAGGATCTCCTGTGAAGGCAGCCAGACTACTTCAGACACTTCCAGCGATTGCAAGGAGAGCTTGGCGATATCAGGGTCAAGCGGTAAGGCATATACGGCGTTTATCTCCCGATCTAGAAAAGGCTTTCCGTGGAAGACACCGGTATACTCAATGGTTTGACGGAACAACTCCGAAAGTGCGGATTCATCGACGGTAATACCAAGTTCTTCTTCCAATTCTTTTTGTGCGGTTTTTAAGAAATCCGAACCGTACTCGATATGACCGCCTGAAGACATATCGAGACACAGCGGAAAGCTGTCTTTTCCGGGGCTTCTGCGTTGGAGCAGAAACCACAATTCATCCCCGACCCATTTGTAGATGTAAATATGACTTGCGCCGTGCAGGATGCCATCGCGGTGTGCTTGCGTTCGGGAAACACTGCAATGACTCGGCATATGATTCTCGTCATAAACCTCAAGTAATTCTCCATTGTCAAATGCGATCCCCAACTGATTCAGTGCATCATACAGCATTCGCTTTTGGTCATAAGCAAGCGTCATTGTATGGAGTGTGTCAATGGGAATGAATTGTAACTCTTCAAGATCTTTGATGGGATGAAGAAGCGGCGTGAGTGCATCGGGGTTGGCGGAGAGATGAACAGCAAAGCACTGCGAACCGCCGCCGCGTGTACCGTTGATCGATTCATCGGGAGAAGCGTATATACCCGTGAAGTAAAGATCTGTCAGGGGATTGCCCGGTATATTCAGACGGGCTTTTGCAGGTTCACAGGCATTATCCAGCACAGTGATCTCAATGCCGCTTTCATTACGAAAACATCTTACGGCGGCATCGATCGGTGATTCGAATTCGTGAATTGCGCCCCCGGGAATTGCGTGAACTCCGGGAAAATCGATCTTATCCATGGTGCGTTTGCCGATCAGAACATAGGTTTTTTGATTGTGAGGATCGGTAATAATGAAAATCAAGTCGACGGTTTGGCGTCCGGGAATAAAAGCCTGACCTTCGCCTCGTGCGGCCCGTTTGATCTCGCGGGAGATCTGATCAAGTACCATTGGTTTGATCTCGGCGGGAATCATAGTATCGAGCTTGTCCCATTCGTTATTTAGAATTGCATTTCGAATATCGGTTGCGTGATAGGGAAATGTGGTGTCTTCTTCGGGATTGATCATTTCGACATCAAGATGGATTCCTTTCTGTGCCATAACATCAAGAATGTCTTCTTTGTTACCCGTGCAAAAATGTGTGACTTGATACATTTGACAGACACGGCACACATCGGCAATCCAGTCTTCAAAGGTCTCGCGATCTTCAATGGGGATGATAATGGCATTGGTGATCCCCTCGGTCTTGAGAATCCGGTGCAGAAGCTTTTCTCGTTCAATTGCGGGTATACAATTTCTCGGTGTTCCGTTCTCGTAGCACGATCCGATACCGATTACCAATCGATCGTAGGTTCTGGCAAGCTTGACAAGAAAGTTTTTGTGTCCTGAGTGAATCGGCATCCATCGTCCGATTGCAAATACGGTGGTTGGTTTCATTATAAGATCCTTTCTTTGGATAGAGAATCTGTTAATAACAATATTATATCGGTAATATGAAAAAAAGTCAATCCTTTGGAAAAAGGATTTTGATGAAATTAAGTCGAAGACTTCAAAAGAAAGCGTTATTACAGCATATAAACAGTAGAAATCGGGCGATAAAAAGAGGGAATCCTGTTGAAATTGAAAAGATCGTGTGATATACTGTAGATAGCACATTGGTAAACACTAAGTGTTTCACGTGTATTGTTACGGTGCAAACAGTATCATAAAATGCATTTTGTTAATAAATTCCGATCAGGAGGAAGTGTAAGTATGAACGCATATCAAAAATTCAAAAGACGCGTATATGAAATCATCGGGCCGACAACCAAGGGAGACCGTGCGTCTACGGTCTTTGATATCTCGCTTTGCACACTGGTTATGGCATCCTGTTTTGCTGTTATGATCGAGTTGTTTTTTTCTGTATCCGACAAGGCGAGGTATGGGCTGGAGCTTTTCGAATACATAACGGTCGGGATCTTTATTTTTGAATATATACTCAGACTCTGGCTGAGTGATCTGGAATATCCGGAATCACCGAATAAGCTGAGTGCTATGTGGGAGTATTTGACATCGTTTGATTCGCTGATCGATATTCTTTCTATTGTGTCGGTTCTTTTCAACGAGATTCCGAAGGAATTTGCGATTTTGCGTATGATCAAACTGATCAAGCTTGTACGACTTGTCAAGATGTCTGATTACATCAAAACTTCAGGGCGGTTTGAGAAAAAGATCACAGAGATCAAGATACGGGTCAATGAGATCATTGACAAGGGAAAAGAAGGAGATATTTTATCT
>JAFTKF010000260.1 GCA_017453405.1 Clostridia bacterium | reverse complement strand
TCATCTGATTCAGGGCGCGTCCGTTACCGCTCATTTCAAGACCGATATCAAAGCCCTCTTTCATTCCCAGCGAGCGACGGACTTCCAGAAGATCTTCCTTTTTGGTGTTGACCGTCACAATGTCAGGGCAAACCTTCTTCGCAAGGTCAAGACGGTAGTCGATCAGGTCGGTCAAGACTACGTTTCTCGCACCCACGTGCTTCGAAATGGCAGCCGCCATAATACCGATCGGGCCGGCACCCGTTACCAGCACATCCTCGCCCACCATACCAAAGGAAAGCGCCGTGTGCGTCGCGTTGCCGTAGGGATCAAAGATCGCATACATTTCCTCGGGGATCGAGGGATCGCAAAGCCAGAGATTCGAAAGCGGAATGCAGGCGTATTCCGCAAAAATACCGGTGCGGTTCACACCGATACCCTCGGTGTTGGGGCAAAGATGGAAGCGGCCCGCACGGCAGTTCCGGCACTTGCCGCAAACCACGTGACCTTCACCGCTGACCAGATCTCCAACCTTGAAGGAATTGGTCACGCCGTTGATCTCCACGATCTCGCCCACGTATTCGTGACCGATGATCATCGGCGTCTTGATGGTCTTCTGTGCCCAATCGTTCCATTCATAAATATGTACATCCGTACCGCAGATCGCCACCTTGTGGATCTTCACAAGGGCTTCGCCTTCCTTCGGGCGCGGGATGTCAACAAGCTCCTCCCACAAGCCCTTCTCGGCATATTTTTTAACCAGTGCGCGCATTTTCATAAGCTATCATCCTTTCAAGCTGTCATATATCGTCACGCTGTTACCGTCAGCGTGTAAGTGTCATTGTAACCCGATGGCTGTGCATCCGATTTGTGCATTCTCAGCCCACGGATGCCGAGATCCTCTTCACGGTTGATCACCGTCACCGTCTCGGGTAAGGTCTCATACCAGAGAAGCTTCATCAGCGTATCCACATCGTCGCGAAGCGTTTTGGCAATGTGAATATCCAGAATATGCGGCGCGATCATCGCGCCAAGATCAAAGCCGATCGGCTCTTTGTCAAGATACAAAAGATTCCCGAACAACCCAAGCGCCGCGATACAGTCAAGCGCACGTAAGGTCACATCGGCATCTCCCCGTGTCGGACGCCCCGAAGCCCAGCGCTCGGTGATGTCTTTGGCAATATCGGCATTTGCCGCTGTCAGAGGAATCGAAACGATCTCGCCAAGCCGCCGCGCTTTGTTGCATTTCGCTCGCTGATAGGTGAATTTCTTGCCGCTCATCGCGATCTGCTCCGTGCGGTCAAACAAATATTCCCGCGCCGTCTCGTCAAAATCGACGGTCAGCTTCTCGCCAAACACCGCTTTCGCAAGGGCAAGGTCAGCCTCCCGTGCATAACGAAAGGAAAGCGTCTTTTCTTCCCGCCAAAGGGCTTGTAACAGCAGGGATACATCCTCGCGCTTTCCGCAGGGGAAGAAATAAAAGCCCTCTCCCTTCACCACAAACGCATCCCGAGCAAAACAGACCGTATATCCCTTTTCCTCGCTCCATAAATATAACGAGGAAAATGCGTGGGATGAGGCTTCGTGCCCCGCCGTGCGGCGAAGCTCTTCGACACGCTCGCGCATCGAAAGGCTGAAGCGTTCAAATTCCATATGCCATACCTCCCCACGATACTATGAACAGTATAACACACCTCTCAAAAAAAGTCTATAGCATTTTGTAAAAATCAAAAAATACCGCAAGTAATTGTTATTTTTTCTCTTGTGTTCTACGCCATACCCTTTTGAGAACAGCAAAAGCCCCCGTTCCATCAAAACGAGGGCTTTTTTGCGGAATGCGCACGCACGGTTGTCGCTATGATCTCAAATCAGCGGGTCAACCGTTTCATCCGATCCATTTTCATCGGGTATCTTGCTCGTGTTGAAATACGCCTCCAGCTCGGCTACGGTAAAGCTTCGTCCTTCTTCAGATACCTCGGTAGCACCCACGACCTTCACATTTTGATCGATATGCTCGCCACCGTTTTCGGTTTCATAGCAATCGAAGGCATACGCTTGACCTTGCGCATCCATTTTGATCCGGAACCCGTAGTTTTCCTGCGCAAGATTTTTGACGATGTAGAACCCTTCCACATACTTATGGGTGGTGAAATGCCATTGCCATTCTCCGGTTTCCCGATCGTATCCGCCGCCATTTGTCAGACAAGAGTAAAAGTTTTCCCCATTACGGAAGGTGATCATACTTTCACCCCAAATACAGTCCTCGGTAATGACGACATCCACCGTACCCAGCCCCAATTCAGAGGCTAAGAATCCGTTTTCATCCGTCAATTCTATCTGAAAGAAACTCACCCGATTGATATAGAAATACTCATTGGGATCCAACTCGTAATAGAGAATGACCTCATTCCAATCGGGAAGCTCGGGTGGATCAGGCGTAATGACAGGTCCTTCCGATATGACGGACCCTGTAGTTTCGGGAAGGGGCATTTCTTTGTCCTCACCTATGTCTGTGTCGACTTTTGCGGACAACAGAGCGGTTTTAGCAGCACTCCTTTGGGACATCGTCAGTTCTTTTGTAGTGGGAGCATCGGCAATCATACGAATCGCGGCATAATAGTTCAGTTGCGCAATGCTGTCAATGGTGAAAGCGTCCTCGTCGCCTTTGATCTCGGGAGGAATCACCTCTCCATAGTTGGGATCGGGATTCGCTTCGTCGGTAACTGCGCCGTTTCCCCGATCCGGTCGTGCGGGGATGGAAAGGATGATCCCGATGATCAAAACAAAAGAAGCGGCAGCGACAGCAATTCTCTGAAACGCAGGCGATCGATACCATGTTTTTTTCGTCCTTGCACTTTTCGTCTTGGTAAATTGTCTGAGCTTTTCGGCATCATCAATTTCGTATGCGTTTGCCATAATATCTTCATCAACATTCAATAAATGCTCAGCCAATGTTTCATTGCGTGGTTTTTTCATAGTTTGATACCCTCCTTTTCAAGCACCTTTTTCAGTTTTTTTCTCGCGCGGTACAGTTTTACCGAAATACGGTTTTCGGAAAGCCCAAACCGTTTCGAAAGCTCATTCACGGATTCAAGATACAGATATCGGCGTACAAACAAGATCTCCGTTTCAGGATCAAGACTGCGAATAAAGTCCGACAAAACCAAGCGAATGCTCTCACTGTATGCATCGCTATCATCAAGCGATGCCTCCGCAGGTAAACAGTCCTCAAGCTCCGAGAGCATGACGGTATACCCGCAACTGCGCTTCGCCCTTGTGTTATATTTGAATCTGTTTATACCGATATTTCTTGCGATTTTGCATAGGTAAGAAGACAAGCTGTTCGGACGATTTGGCGGAATCGTATTCCATACCGCCAGAAGAACATCATTTGCGCATTCTTCCACATCGCACGCATCGCTTACAACCTCTCTAAGAATTCCTTTGTACAGTCGGGAATATTTACGGGATACTTCGTCAAGAGCCGTTTCAGCACGCTCAAACAACAATGCAATTATTCTGTTATCATCCATAACGACTCCTTTCCCGTGACAAATGGCACCGCGCGTTATGCCTTTCACTGATTCAGTCAACATTTTTTTGCAAATATGACAAGGTGATACCATAGTATATCATATTTTTTTATATTTTTCAATCGCTTCGCCTGTATTGTTACCATCCCACGCCCACAAAAAAACTTATCAAAACACTTGATTTCCCACGCAAAAATTGCTATAATAATACTGTTAGAAAATCATCACGCGAAAGGTACTGATCACAATGAATATTATCGCAAAAATTGCCGAGGAGCTCGGCATTAAGGAATGGCAGGTCGAAGCCGCCGTATCCCTGATCGATGACGGCAACACCATTCCCTTCATCGCGCGTTACCGCAAAGAAGCACACGGTACGCTCGATGACCAGGTGCTCCGCGCACTGTCCGACCGTCTCACCTACTTAAGAAATCTCGATGAACAGCGTGAAAAGGTACGCGCCGCCATCGACGAGCAGGGCAAGCTCACCGAAGAGCTGTCCGCCGCGCTGGATGCCGCCGAAACTCTCACCGAAATCGAAGACATATACCGTCCCTACCGCCCCAAGAGAAAGACCCGCGCCTCGGTTGCCAAGGCAAAAGGGCTCGAACCCCTTGCCAACGCCATTTACGCGCAGGAAAAGGATTCGAAAACACCCCTTGAGCTGGCGCCCGACTACATCAATGAAGAACTCGGCGTTGCCACCGTTGAGGAAGCCCTGCAGGGCGCGTCGGATATCATCGCCGAAATGATCTCGGACGATGCCGAACTCAGAAAACGCCTCCGCTATGTCTGCCTGATGAACGGTGAAATCACCGCCAAAGCCGCCGAAGAGGATGTCGGTGTCTATGCCACCTATGCTGAATTCAGCGAACGCACCGACAAGATCGCCTCGCACCGTGTCCTCGCCGTCAACCGCGGCGAAAAAGAGGGCAAGCTGAAGGTTGCGATCGTCTTCGACCGCGCCAAAGCAATGAAGATCGTCTATTCCTGCCACGTCAAGGAAGGCTCGCCCTGCACCGATGCCGTCATTGCCGCCGCAAACGACGCCTATGACCGCCTGATCTTCCCCTCGATCGAGCGCGAGATCCGCAATACCCTGACCGACGCCGCCTGCGAAAGCGCTATGAAGGTCTTCTCGGTCAATCTCCGCAACCTTTTGATGCAAGCACCCGTCAAGGGCAAGGTCACACTCGGTCTCGACCCGGGCTACCGTACAGGCTGTAAGGTTGCCGTTGTCGATGCCACGGGCAAGGTACTCGATACGGGCGTCATCTTCCCCGTTCCCGAATTCAAAAAAGTTCCGCAGGCAAAAGCCACCGTCAAGGGGCTGATCGCCAAGCATAAGGTCGATGTCATCGCCATCGGCAACGGCACCGCCTCGCACGAAACCGAGGTCTTTGCCGCCGAAGTCATCCGCGAGATCGACAGAAAGGTTGCTTATATGGTAGTCAGCGAAGCAGGCGCTTCGGTCTACTCGGCATCCAAGCTCGCCGCTGAGGAATTCCCCGATTACGATGTTTCGCTCCGTTCCGCCGTATCGATCGCACGCCGCCTGCAAGACCCCCTTGCCGAACTCGTCAAGATCGACCCCAAGGCGATCGGTATCGGTCAG
>JAFTKF010000259.1 GCA_017453405.1 Clostridia bacterium | reverse complement strand
GTTCATCAGCTTTCCTTTGAATTTTAGCCTAACACGCCATTTACCCGATTGCTTATCGAAATAAACCCCGCGCACACCACTTGTATTGCTGGAGCTGAGATTGGTACTTTTCAGACGACTGATCTCCGTACCGTCTACAAAACCCGCTTTTGCACGCATTTGTGAGGCGGCGTATTTTTCGACGCACGTTTTACACATACTCAAACTGTGATTCGTTAACGTATCTGTTGCCTTATAGGTGATATTACCGCATTCGCAGCGACACTCCCACAGGGGAACCGTACGAGCACCGCGAGAACCGCGTTTTTCCGAGCGTCCGATCACCTCTAACTTACCAAAATGACAACCGGTAAGATCGCCCTTGATTGAGAAAGCTCTTTTCATATTAACTCACATCTTTTTCTATAGCATAACATAGCAACGCATAACACTGAAAACAAAAATAATGATGCATTATGAATTTTTTTATTTTATCATCTGCCGTCAAAAGTATTTGCAATATTATCGGCAAAGAGAACACACAAACACGTTTCTATATTTTCATTACCGTCCAAGTCCCGAAGGACTTGGACGGTTGGATTATGTATTAATTCAACTTTTCAAGACCAGTCAGATCATAGTTTTGAGGATTCTCAACCACATCAAGAATAACACCACCGTTATGAACTAAAATCGCAGATTTGTAGCCCATACCATCACCGTATTTTTTGTTCTTTTCTGTTTCCAGAATCAGCTTACCAACGGTTCCGTCATTGACGGTGATCTTACCTGCACTCAGAATGTAAGCACCTTCACTTGCATTAATAAAGATAGCGCCGTATGTGCCTCCGTTAACAGTCACATTACGACCGTCGCCACACCAGATATTAGAAGCAGAATATGTGCCTGTCACGTCTCCCGTAATATTGCAATCCGTCAAGATTACATCACCACCACCAACGAGCTGGAATGCTTTGTTGATGTTACTTGTATAAATAACATTTTTCAGTTCGATCTTGCCACCCTGATTATAGATAGTATAGTCATTTATCCAACTATCAACCAATGTCATATTGCAAAGGGTAACATTCGCTCCATTGTCGCTATAGATGCCTCTGATACTCAAAGTGTTACCTTCACCGTAAATGGTAATATTACCCATCGAAGAGGAGCTCAGATGCGCATCTAACGTAATGTCATTTCGCAGCATTGCACTGTAACCCTCTTTCAAAACGCTTTCGAGTTCAGCACCGGTCTCAACAACCTTGATCACTTCATTAACTCTTCCGCCATCGTGGATATATTCCACATTATAAGCCTGATCTTCAAGTCCATCGCTTACAAGGGTCAGCTCATCCACAACACCCGCTTTCATTGTAAAGCTACTTGCGAATATACTTGTCGTAGATTGATAATTCGCATTCATATAGATTTTTCCGATGTCAGTATTATTACCATCTACAATCAAATCCGTCTCCGCTCCCACAAAGATATGCGTGCCATTATAATCACCGGTAACGCCCTGAATCGTACAATTATTCAGAGTAGCCACTCCCATTCCGTTGAAATAAACCGGAGCGATAGAAGATTCACTCAGTTCAACAGTAACATTTTCCATCGTGGTATACGAAAGATATTCCACCATCTTACCATCAACAATTTCTCTACCACCAACGGTAAGAACAGCACTCTTGGCAGAGCCATTGATCGTCAGATCTTTAATGTTAAGATATGCTTTTTCAGATCGCAATGCATAGTCCGATGTGTTCATATACATTGTGTGTCCGTTGCCGTCAAGATTCAAAGTGACTCCTTTGGGAATCAAAATTCTCGAATCAACATAGGCATCCGATGTCAGCGCATAGTTGATAACATCCCCGGGCTTAGCGTTTGCAAGCACACTTCTGAGTTGGTCCGCCTCTGTCTTGGCGTCCTTATCATACTGATTGTCAAAACTGTCCTCTTCTGCAGCGAGCTGAGTAGCCGTGAGCAAAACAGAGAAATCCGTTCCAATAGACTTTCCCTGATACGCATTTCCTGCAGTATCTTGCATCTTAAGGGCAAGCGTAACCATATCGACAGTATTCGCTGCCAATTTTCCGCCACCGGTGGCATCAAAATTTGAAAGCACCTCACTGAGCGTACCAAGCTTCATATCAGCAGTAAGGTCGACAGGATCAGTAATCTGCTTGGCAGGATCGACATAATAAACATCGATCACATCCGTAAGATCAGATACTTCACCGTTTGCTATGATTCTAAGCTGATATTTGAGAGCAAGAGTACCCTCGTTGGCAATCTTTATGTGGCGAACCTCTACATAACCGGGTTCCCAATTATCATAATTAAAAATTGCAGTTTCAGACGCATCCTCCCAAGTTGCGGTTGTGGGATCTTCGGTTCCTTTTGCCCAATACATCTCAACGTTAAGTGTACCGGACTGGATCACGTTGTTCGCACTCGTTACCGAGTCGGTGAACCACGCATATGTCGTCCCAAGCAACATGGAAAAGCAAAGAAGCATCGCTACAAAACTTGCGCAAAGTGCGCGCTTTGTTATATATTTGCTTGTCATTTTACTAGCCTCCCTCTTGGCATTATTAGATAACCTAACCGATTTCTGTCATTCTCGATATTTATCGATACAAATGACAATTGTCTTTTTTTGATTGCTACCCAACCCCGAAAAAGAGGTTGGGTAGCATCAGATAATGCTAAAAATTACTTTTCGTATTCGATTACGGTTTCCGTATTGTTCAGCGTAATATTTGCCCGAATGATCTCTCCATCTTTTTCTACAGCACCACCATAAATTTTCTCAACCGTCGCACTGTTTACGGTCAAAGAACCGACGCTGGGATTGCCTGAGCCGGCACTGGCATTAATACATATGGTGCTATATTTGCCACCGTTGATGGTTGCTGTACGACCGTCACCGAACCAGACATTGACAAAGCTAGTAGCCTTTCCGGTAAAGTCACAATGATTCAATTCAACCTTGCCGCCGCC
>JAFTKF010000258.1 GCA_017453405.1 Clostridia bacterium | reverse complement strand
GTACACGGTAGGATATTCACCTTCGATCAATGGCTGAAGATAAGTCAAGCATTGATCGGTTACATTGTTACCGGCTTCATTGATAAACTCACG
This sequence comes from Clostridia bacterium, assembly GCA_017453405.1. Taxonomy (GTDB): domain Bacteria; phylum Bacillota; class Clostridia; order Oscillospirales; family CAG-272; genus RGIG1993. The sequence continues at coordinate 4,736 of JAFTKF010000258.1, read as the reverse complement.
AGGAACCGAGCGGATCTTATTGGCGATCGCAAGCACATCCATCGGACGGTAAGAAACCTCATACGGTGCATCCTGTCTGACATAGCCAATCATCACGCCGCTCGCTTCTTTTGCAAAAACGGTTGCCGCTTTACCAACACCGAAAGACTCACGAATATCGGTATCAGACAAAATATGTGCCGCGCACCGTTGCGGAAGGCTCAATTCAACCGAACGTACCTTACAGCCAAAGCGCTCCTTCACCAGAAGCTCCAGTGCCTTACCTGTTCCCTGCAAATATTTATGTCCGAACGCATCGGTCATACCGCTTTGTGTCCCCTCGCCCACATAACTGCCGTTTGCAAAACGAATCCCTTCAGAAACGCACACCACAACATTGGGATGTTTTTGAAATGCTTTTTCAAGATCGGCATAAAAGCGATCAAGATCAAAGATAACCTCGGGAAGATATACAAGATCGGGGGCAGTATCAGAAACCAGTCTTGACAGTGCAGCGGATGCCGTTAACCATCCCGCATCACGTCCCATAATTTCTACGATTGTTACCGCTTTTACGGTATACACTGCTGTGTCACGCAGAATCTCCTGAACGGTTGCGGCAATATATTTGGCTGCAGAGCCAAAACCGGGCGTATGCGATGTTCCGTCAAGATCGTTGTCGATCGTTTTCGGAACACCGATAAAGGAAATTCCTTCAATACCGTTAGCCTTCGCATAAGCTGTAAGCTTGGCAACCGTATCCATCGAATCATTACCGCCGATATAAAAGAAATATCCGATCTTGTATGCTTCAAAGAAACGGAAAAGCTTTTCATAAACAGCCTTCCCTGTCTCATCTTCAAGCTTCGGAAGCTTTTTACGGCAAGAACCGAGTGCGGCGGCAGGAGTCTGCATTAATAACTTGATCGCTTCCTCCGTTTGAAATTCCTCCGTCAGATTCACAACGGTATCAGCAAGCATTCCTTCCACGCCGTTCAAAGCGCCGTAAAGCGTTTCGATCGCATCTGACTCCATAGCGCCGGAAATCACACCGGCAAGGGTAGCGTTGATTGCGGCAGTCGGTCCACCCGACTGACCCACAATAGCATTCTTTTTCATCATCATAAACCTCTACCAAAGATTTTGTAACATTATAACAGATTTTGATCGCTATTGCAAGGAAAAAAGAAAAATAATTGACTTTTTTTAAAAGATGTGGTATACTAATCACAGACTAACAGAAAGGATGTATGACTATGTCTTATATTACCGTAACTAAAGATAATTTTAACGAAACCGTACTGAATAACAAAAAGCCCGTTCTTCTTGATTTCTGGGCAAGCTGGTGCGGACCTTGCCGTATGGTCGCTCCGATCGTAGAAGAAATCGCCGAAGAAAGAGATGACATCACCGTTGGCAAAGTCAATGTTGATGAACAAGGCGAATTGGCAAAGCAGTTTGGTATTATGTCGATCCCCACATTGATCGTATTCAAGGAGGGCAAGATCGCAAAACAAGCGCTCGGTTATATGCCAAAAGAAAAGATTCTTGCACTGCTTGATTAAAATGAAACGACTGATTTTTCTATTACTTTTGATGACTGCATTCATTATTTTATCCGCGTGTTCTTCCAAATCACCTGATACGACAAGCTTCATTGCTTCACAAGATACTTTGCTATCTTCTACAACAACGAGCGAATCCCCCGCCATCACCGTACCCATAACTACACAGCTCGTTGAAACTGACAGTGTGATAACGACAGAAAAACCAACCGTTCAAGTAATCACACCCGAGAAAGCCAAGGAAATGATGGACCAAGAAAACGTGATCATTGTCGATGTTCGCCGTGCCGATGAGTATGCGCAAGGTCATATCGAAGGCGCGATTCTTGTTCCCAACGAAACGATTTCCGAAGAAGCCGCTACCGCTCTTCCCGATAAAAATGCCGTATATCTGATCTATTGTCGGTCAGGAAGACGGAGTAAAGAAGCGGCACACAAGCTGATCGCACTCGGTTACACCAATGTCTATGATTTTGGCGGCATACTTTCCTGGGAATACGGAACCGTTCAGTAAAAGCATTCAAGTGAAAAACAGCTACTCACACAGTGTGAATAGCTGTTTTTTGTATTGTAAGAGATCTTTGTCAAGACGGATTTTGCAGGTGAACCGTACCAAGAGTAGCGGTATACAAAAGCTTCGTCGGATCGGTCTGAGAATAGATTTCAAGCGTAGCATCCGCATAGAGCAAGCCTTTCAACGAAGCAAAGCCCTCGCCGAGATCAAGCATGATTGTACCGTAAGTACCTTTATCATCAAGCGCAAACTGCTCGACGGTAACCGTGGTCGTAAACTGCGAAACGATCTCCGTAGCACCATTCATATGAAGCTTCCAGATATACTCTTCACTGACCTTCCCGTTGGATGTAAGATTTCTGTAGAAAATGCTGTTTTCTTTCAATGTGATAATAGCGGCAGGACGGTTGTCATTAAAGGACAGTGTTTGATCGATCGACCAAAGCGCCCCCGATGCATTCTGTGTCGTCAGATAAGGACGAAGATCATCATATGAAGTTGACACCGTTTCGATCGAAATATTGTCGCATCCTTCAAATGCAGCTTCATCACAAGCGGCTTTCCATCGCTCACCTGTACCCGAAAAACGAATCCTAGCCAGCGATGTGCAGTCAGCAAAGGCGCGCTTGGCAATATCCGTCAATGTTTTCCCGATTGAAAGTTCAGTCAGGCTCTGACAAGAGAGAAACGCTTCTTCCGCAATATACGTGCAAGAGCTCGGAAAAACATCAAGAGAAAGTGCTGTACAGCCTGCGAAAGCACGGTCTTCAATTCTTGTGACAGCGTGATGCCAAGTCAGTGTTTTCAGTGCTGTACAACCGTCAAAGACCATCGACGGAATTACGGTGATCTTCTCAGAAACAGCGGCAGCTTGCAACGAAGAACAACCCTTGAACGCACCCTCTCCAAGGAGCTCAAGATTATGACCGAGAGAAATCGTAGCCATCGTAACACAGTTTTCAAAGGCATATGCGCCAATGGCTGTCAGGCTGTCACCCAACGCAACCGTTTTAAGCTTTTGACATTCAGAAAACGCATATTCACCGATCGATGTGATCGGCGTTACGACCGTAACCGAACTGAGATTCCGACATCCTTTGAATGTGCCCTCTTCAATAACCGAAACAAAGCCAAGGGAAATGGCATCAAGCAAGAGACAGTTTTCAAAGGCATATGCGCCGATCTGTTGAACCGAGCGAGGAATACCGACAGTAGCAAGCTTTTCACAGCCCGAGAAAGCATATGCACCGACAGAAATGATCTTAGTGGATGTCAGATAATTTGTGATCGTTTCAAGAGACAAACAATTCAGAAACGCTTCATCACCGATCAATGTCAATGAAGCCGGCAAAGTCAGCGTTTTCAAAGAGGAGCAATCGGCGAATACGCCGTTCCCGATCGTGGATAGTCCTGAAGGCAGTAAAACAGTTGTCAGCGATGAACATCCGCGGAAGGTATCGTTGCCCATTGAGATAACAGTATTCAGATTGGCTGAAATCAAGGAAACGCAATTCAAGAAGACGCCATCTTGAAGCTTTGTAATCGAGGTAGGAAGTGTCACGTGCGAAAGTGCAGTACCGGAAAAGGCGTATGCGCCGAGGGAAACCGTGTGTTTCAGATCAAAGCGCACTTCTTCCCCGTTCACAACTTTGGGATTGATTGCTTCAAGGTAAGATGCGCCCTCAAATGCGCGATTACCGATAACAAGAACCGTTGCGGGAAACGTAAGTGACCGTAGTGTGCATCCCGCGAAAGCGCCATCACCGATTTCGGTAACAGCCACGCCGCCAATATAATCGGGGATGCGACAGAATGAGCCGCTACCCGAGAATCCCGTAATGATTGCGCCACGATCGGTGATCTCATAAGTAAAATCCCCTGCCTTGTTTTCCTGTGTCCACCACGCATACAGTGTCACAATGTTGATGTCATCGGTCGAATCGATCGCTGTCAATGCATCGTTGAAAAACCAACCGCCAAAGGTATATCCGTCGCGCACGGGAATCACCGTAGCAAGCTCCTTGTAAGTTTATTCCCCCGACGGAAGTGTCTCTCCGCCGTTGGTAACAAAGGATGCCGAGTAGCGCCGCTCCTCCCAACGGGCAATATAGGTTTTGTCTTCTTCAAATAAATAACGCGATGTATATACGGGATTTCCGTCACAGTACCATCCAACAAAGGTGTATCCCGCGCGAATCGGCGTGGGGGTTGTATAAGTGTCTCCGTAAGAAACGCCTTGAAGTGTTTTATCAACTGTGCCACCATTCGGATCATAGGTAATCTTATAATCATGATGATCCCATTTTGCAATCAGCGTGAGATTTTTTGTCTCGGTAAAAATACCCGAAGTAAATGCTTTTGAGCCATCATACCAACCGGTAAAAACACTGCCTGCAAGTGTCGGAACGGGAAGCTCGATTCTTTCGCCGTAAACGATCTGAATGACCGTTTCGGGAAGTGAGCCGCCTTTTGCGTCCAGCGTGACTGTGTAAGTATTGGCTTTCCATTTTGCCGAAATAGCGGTGTCTTGCGTAAGCTTGGTTGAAAAATCAAATGCCCATCCGTCGAAGGTATATCCGATTTTATTCGGTGTGCCCTGCGGCACGGAAACCGTAGAGCCCTTCAGAATCCTAAAGACGACCTGAAACCCTTCGAAGGTTACGTTGACATATTCATTG
>JAFTKF010000257.1 GCA_017453405.1 Clostridia bacterium | reverse complement strand
ATCAATCCGAACACTGCGAAACGAACACCGTCTTTTTCGATGACGGTATAATCCTTTATGCCGTAATTGCGGTAAGCATCCCAAGCATCTTTGGCATCTTCGGGCGGATAATAGTTACCGAGTACGATCGGAATGTTGTTCGTTCCTTTGGCGACAGCATTGTTCAGCATATCGACAAGTCCGCTCTGACGAAAATCAAATTCGTGATTACCGAGTGTGGTTGCATCGACACCGAGATCGGAAAGAATGCGAAGCTCGGCGGCATCGGTGGCATAGATCGTTTGGAAGAACGATCCCATTGAAAAGTCACCCGCATCCAAGGTGACTACGGCACCCTTAGCCTTGGCTCGCTCTTCCTGAAGGAGGGTGTAGAGACGCGCATAACCACCTGACTCACCGTTTTGCGTTTTGATTGGCAAGAAGTGAGAATGCAGGTCGTGTGTAAAGAGCACGGTTACTGTGTTATCGGTTTCACTTGGTGCCGCCATAACTGCGAACGGAATGATCGCAAGTGCGAGAATCAGACAAATGACCGTTACTTTCAGAAACTTTTTCATAAAAAACTCCGTCAATAATAAAATTTGATACCTTTATTGTAACATATCTTTTTCAAAAAAGCAATTGATTTTTTAAGGATTATTCCTTTCGTAGAAAAATAAAGTTGAAAATTGTGAAACCGTGTGCTATAATAGTTCTGAAGAAGGAAGGCGATTCTATGCAGAAAAGATTAACAAAAGATTTCACAAATGGCAATATACCGCGGATGTTACTGTGGTTTACGTTGCCGTTTATGGCATCCAATGCGTTACAGGTGCTGTATTCGACGGTCGATATGGTGATCGTCGGTCAATTCGTTGGTACAGCGGGACTGTCGGCAGTTTCACAAAGCAGTCTGATCGTGAATTTTGTCACGATGGTTTGTATGGGCTTTTCCAATGCCGGACAGGTTCTGATCTCTCAGGCAATCGGTGCGGGAAAGAAAAAAGAATTAAACAGCATTATTGGTACGCTGTTCTGTATCATTATGGCAATGGGGTTGATTTTATCCCTTGTTGTCGTTGCAGCGTATGCTGTTATTTTTGACTGGATGAATATTCCGTCCGAATCCTACGATATGGCAAGAGACTATCTGATCATATGCGGACTTGGATTGTTTCTTACGGCAGGGTATAATATGGTTTCGGCAGTTTTGCGCGGTATGGGGGATTCCAAACGACCGTTTTTGTTTATCGGAATTGCTTCGATCATCAACTTGGTGCTGGACATTCTGTTTACGGGTATTATGGGTTGGGGTGTTGCCGGTGCTGGTTATGCCACCATTATCGGACAAGGTGTTTCCTTTATCTTTTCGATCTTTTACTTATACCGTAAAAAAGAAGAGTTCGGCTTTGATTTTCGAAAAGAGAGCTTTCGTATTGATAAAAAGTATTCACGGATGATCTTTTCCTTGGGAATGCCGATGGCGATTCAATCGGGATGTATTAACATATCCATGCTGTTTGTCAATTCGATGGTAAACGATATTGATGTTATTGCCTCGGCATCCTTCGGCGTTGGTATTCGAATCGATGACATTTTCAATAAGGTCTCGCAAGGCATTCAGTTTGCGGCGATGCCGATGGTAAGTCAGAATATCGGTGCTGAAAAGCCGCGGCGTGCTAAGCAGGTGGTATGGTATAGCTGGCTGTATTCCTCTGCTTTTACCGTTCTGATCTTCGTAGTCTATTTACTGTTTGGACGGGAACTGTTTATGATGTTTTCTGACGATCCCTTAGTTCACGATATGGCACCCACCTTTGTTCGCGCAATTCTTTGGATGTTTCCCGCTTTGGCAGTGATGCGAGGCAGCAACGCATTTATACAGGGTATCGGAAATGCCCGTTTGGGAATGGTCTTGTCGATTCTCGACGGTGTGGTTTTGCGAATCGGACTGAGCTGGCTTTTCGGTATCGGAGTTGGATGGGGGTTTTATGGCTTTGTCTTGGGATATGGCGTTGCCGCTTACGGATGCGCTGTTCCGGGAATGCTTTATTTTCTGTCCGGTCATTGGAAAAAGCGGCGGACTCTTGCTGAGGAGATATGAAACAGTAACTATATTGCATAAGCAAACAAGTTCACCGTATCAGGAAGTTTTCTTGATGCGGTGAACTTGTTTGCTTATGATAGCGGGAGAGATACTTGTATCTGGAAAAGGTGGGGATCTTGTGAATCGGCAAGAATCTTTCCGTTATGTTGCGTGACGATAGCTTTTGCGAGAGACAGTCCGATCCCGTGTCCGTGGATGGTTGAATTTCTTGATAGATCGGCGCGGTAAAATCTGTCGAATACACGCGATAGAATTTGTCTGTCAATGGGATAGTCCGTGGAATTCGTGACGGTTAAGAGGATCGATCGGCTTTGTTTTTGAAGGGTGAGCGAGACACATCCGCCAATATCGGAATACTTGGTTGCATTATCCATCAGTATGGATATCAGTTGACGAATAGCCTTGTCGTTTCCAAAAAAAGTGATGTCAGGTTGAATCGTACAAGTAAAGCTTTTTTGCTCTGCCTGCAGTAGGGTGAAATACGGATCGACACTTTCTTTTACGATTTCCGACAGCGGAAAGTCGATCATTTGTGCCAGTGGAGCGCTTTCCTCCATTCGTGCAAGATAGACCAGATCTTCGGTAAGAGAGGACAGTCGATTGGCTTGCTGCTTGATATCGGACAAGGATTCGTTTTCACCGAGCTCCATTTCCAGAATATCAATATTGGTGCGAATGATCGTCAAAGGCGTTTTGATTTCGTGCCCGGCATCGGTGATAAACCGTTTTTGTTTGACATAGCTTTCTGCAATGGGGTGTATGATCTTTCCCGCCAATACCGAAATAATAAATACGACTAACATAAAGCCCAATACAGACAAAATAATGCTGGTGGAAAGAAAGGTATAAAAGGCCTCCAGCTTTCTGCCAAGGTCGAGGAAGATGATTCTGACGGTGTCGTTTTCATCGTATCGATAGTAGCGGTACTCGTCGATAAATCCGCGCGATTTTTCGGATGAATAGGCTTCACGTGCAAATTGTTCGGCAATTTGGGTATCGATGGATGCGATTTTTGAAACATCGGAGTAGGTTATTTCGCTGTCTTGACCGAAGACAACAGAAAAGTAACGGGATTCATAGGGAAGTTCGGGAGACATATGCTGGGGAAAGCGCCCTCCGCCTTCAAATGAGGGTTTCGTGGGAGGTGTTGATGTAATCGGTCGGTCTGTCTCTTCGGGAAAAGCGCCTTGATTTATAGAAAGGAGTGATAGGATCTCATCGGCATCTTTGACGGTGCTGCGATAATTGATGATATTGATTCCGCACACAAGAAGAAAAAGAAGGATCAGTAACGAGGCAGTAGACAGGATAACGACCTTGATCTTCAGCTTCTTGATCATACAGTTTCCTCCAACGAGTACCCGAGGTTTCGTGCGGCTTTGATTTGTACGGTTGCTTTCAGTGCGAGCAATTTCTTGCGGAGATAGGAAATATAGACCCAAACGATATTCGATTCCACTTCGCTGTCATATCCCCAGATCTTATCGAGAAAGCGTTCGGTTGAAATAACATGGCGGGGATTGGACAGCAAAAGTTCCATCATTTGAAATTCTTTGTTGGCAAGTCGGAATTTACCGTATGGGGAAGCAAGCTCAAAGGTGGCTCTGTCGAGGGTGATATTGCCAAATGTGATTTTCGAATCACCGATGTATTGTCCGCGTGTGATGACACGGATTGCCGCTAACAGTTCTTTGGAATCAAACGGTTTGGTTAAATAATAATTGGCACCGCTGTCAAGTCCCAGAACCTTATCGTCTACCTCGGCTTTGGCGCTTAAGAGAAGCACGGGAATGCGGTTGTTTTGTTCGCGAATGGT